>JABIRX010000001.1 GCA_018667735.1 Alphaproteobacteria bacterium
AATGCGCCTATACGTCTAATATCTATTCGTACTGATGAATAAAACTTAAGAGCATTACCGCCCGTTGTAGTTTCTGGATTCCCAAACATTACACCAATCTTCATACGAATTTGATTAATAAAAATCACAATACAATTAGTTTTGGCAACAGAGCCAGTTAATTTTCTTAAAGCTTGGCTCATTAATCTAGCTTGAAGACCCATGTGACTATCACCCATATCTCCTTCTAATTCAGCTTTTGGTACTAATGCAGCCACAGAATCTACTACTATTACATCAATTGCACCTGAGCGAACTAGAGTATCAACAATTTCAAGTGATTGCTCACCAGTGTCTGGTTGTGAAATAATTAATTCATCAATGTTAAGCCCAAGTTTTTCTGCATAAACAGGATCTAAAGCATGTTCAGCATCAATAAAGGCGCAAGTGCCACCTTTTTTCTGTGCTTGGGCTAAACTGCTTAAAGCTAAAGTAGTTTTTCCTGAGGATTCTGGACCGAAAATTTCAATGATTCTGCCTTTAGGAAGGCCACCAATACCCAAAGCCCAGTCTATTGCTATTGAACCAGTTGATACAGCTTCTATTTGTTGTAATTGGCCTTGCCCTAATTTCATTATAGAGCCTTTTCCATATGATCTTTCGATTTGTGATAGTGCAGTTTCTAACGCTTTATTTTTATCCATTCTTAAACCTTATTTGTAAATGTTGTATTCTAACTTAAAATATGCTATAATGTTAAACTCAATATTGCAAATACACAATATTGTTTTTTAAAATTTTTAGATAAGTTGTTGATAGATGAAGTTTTGTAATTTATTAATTGTTATTATATTATTATTTTTACCTTCTTGTACAGGTGGAAGTTCATCTTCTGGTTCAAGTTCTTCTTCGGCCTCTGAAGCTACTGATAATAGTTTATTTGCAAATTTTTCTGATACAGAAATTTCTGCAACTTGCGCTACAACAGTTTGCGCTGCGTCAAACTTTGAAACTACTGAATATTTCACAAGATATTCTTATACAGAAAATAGTACTACTTTAAACACACAAAATTTCTTAGATATAATAAACGCAGCAGATGCTTATGCATATTTAAGCAATCGAGAAAAAAACTGGGCAGGGGATGGTGTAGATGTAGTGGTTTCCGATACAGGCATTGTTATGAATCATTCTGATCTTCAGGCAAATTATTCACCTAATAGTGACACAAATAGCCTTTTAGATGATGATGGGCATGGTACTCATGTAGCTGGAATAATCGCAGCAGATAAAAATGATTCAGGCATGCATGGCGTCGCACCAAATGCTAATTTATTATCAGTTGCTTTAGATGATTTAGTTGATAATCAATATGGTAGCAGTGACTATTATAATTTTGTTAAAGATTCTGGTGCAAAAATTGTCAATATGAGTTGGGGTTACCCAACAACTATTCCAAGCTCACAAATAGATGATATAAAAACTAATATTAGCACTATGGTAAGTGGTAATAGTGATTTAGTTTTAGTAGTTGCAGCTGGTAATGAAGGAGCAAGTCAGCCATCCTACCCGGCTTATCTTGCCAATGATTCTGTGGCAAATCAACAAATGATAGTAGTTGCTGCATATGATGGTGCAAATTATGAAATTGCAGATTTTAGTAATAGATGTGGGGCTGCAAAAGATTACTGTCTTTTGGCACCTGGGGTTAGCATATATTCAACATCGAATGATTCAGATAATTCTTATGCTATAATGTCAGGTACTTCTATGGCTGCACCTGTCGTATCTGGTGCTGCAGCAATTTTAAAATCAGCATGGCCAAGTCTTACTGGTGCGCAGATTGTAGATATATTATTAACTACAGCAGATCAATTATCTAGTTATACAAGCAATATTAATACTGTAACTGGACATGGTTTATTGAATTTAGATAGTGCAGTTCAAAGCCAGGGAAGCTCAACTACATCTCTTGGTAGTTCACAATATTTATATGATAATTCAGAGTTATATATTCCACAAGAATATCAAAGTTTATTTGCTACGGCGGAATTTAGTGATTTTGTTAGTAAAGGTGTGTTTTTTGATAGTTATAATAGAGATTATACAGCAAATTACTTGGATAAAATAACCTTCTTAAATAGTGATAGTGCAAATTATAGTTACGGTAACAATTTAATAAATAACAAATATAATTTCGAAAATATAAACTTTAGGGATGGCGGTTTAAATATTAATTTGTACAAAAAAACTAACTTATTAGCGAAGCATATTTTTATAGAACCTGATACACAAGAAATTGACTCTGATTTTGGCAATTTACATTATAGTTTTTCTCATAAAAAAATAGCTTTTAACATAGCAGCTGGTGAAGTTGAAAATAAAAATCTATTTAATGATGATTTATTCAAAAATCTTAATATTTTAACAAAAGATAATTCAGCAAATTATTTTAATTCAGCGCACGACATGAAAGGTATAAATTTCAATGCTTTATTGCATAATAATAAAGAATATTCGTTAAATTTAGGCTTTATTGCGAAAGAAAATAACATTAGTAAGAAAGGCTTTGCAGGGTTCTCAAGTGAATTATTTAAAAATAGTAAAAACTCTAAACATGCGCTAAAATATCAATATATTATTGAAGAAAACTCTGCACAAGGTATAAGTGGAAATGAGGCATTTAACATAGGTAAGAATTATCAAACCAATATTATAGAATTATCATCAAGCTATGAATTTAATAACATAAATTATTTCCTTAAATATGGTTTTATGGAAACCCTTAATAAAAAGCAGGAAAATAGTTTTGTTAATTTATCTGATAAATTCTATTCTGATAGCTTCTCATTAGGTGCCGTACAAAAAATTAAAAAAGATTTTCAGATAGGTTTTATACTTTCAAAGCCATGGCAAATTAGAAAAGGAGACCTTGCTTATACCATACCGGTAGGCTTGTCTGATGATGGTGAAATATTAACAGATACTTATAAAGTAGATTTTGATCAACAATTACAGCTTGATTATGAGTTTTTTCTAAATAAACAAATTTCTTATAATAAATCACTGAAATTTAATCTTATATTTCACCAAGATAAGCTTTATGAGCAAGAAAATAAAGAAACAGAAATATTTATGTTTTATGATTACTTTTTTTAAAAAAGCCTATAATAATATAGGCGTAAATTATAATGTGTAATAATATGACTAAAATTATTGATGGTAAAAACTTTGCAACAGAAATATGCAAAAAATTAGCACTAGAAACTCAATCTTTAAAAGAGCAATATAATATTACACCTGGTCTCGCTGTTATTTTGGTTGGCAGTGACCCAGCAAGCCAAGTTTATGTTGGTAATAAAAATAAAAAAGCGAAAAATATAGGGTTTTTGTCAAAAGAGATCTTATTACCAGATAATATCAGTGAAGATGCTTTGTTAAGTGAAATTAATAAGTTAAATAAGGATAAAGATATACATGGTATTTTAGTGCAATTACCGTTACCAAAGCATATTAACAAAGATAAAGTTATTAATGCCATAGATGCCAAAAAAGATGTTGATGGTTTTAATATAAAAAATGTTGGTAAATTATATACAGGTCAAGATTCTTTAGTTCCATGTACGCCACAGGGCTGTTTGATGTTATTAGAAGATTTTTTTGCTAATGATTTATCTGGGAAAAACGCTGTTATTATAGGCCGCTCTAATATAGTTGGTAGACCAATGTCTGAGTTATTGTTGCAAAAAAACTGTACAACTACAATCATCCATTCCAAAACAAAAAACATGCAAGAAATCTTAGTTAAAGCAGATATTATTGTGGCAGCTGTGGGAATTGCAAATTTTATTACTGCTAAAATGATAAAAGATAATGCCGTAATTATAGATGTAGGTATTAATCGTATTAAACTAAATGATAAATATAAATTAGTTGGTGATGTGGATTTCAGTTCTGTGCATGATAAAGTGGCTGCAATTACACCAGTTCCTGGAGGAGTAGGGCCGATGACAATTGCTTGCTTAATGAAGAATACTTTAAAAGCGGCTAAATCTACCATTGATGATTAGATATTAGCTTTGCTTTAAACCAAAACTCAAATATTTATAACAACATATTATATTTAAATTATTTCTAACCGGTTATAACAGCGTATATAAAGTTATCTAAAGATGAAAACAGCTATTTTAAGTCGTTTTCTAGTTGTTTTAATATAATGAGTTGGAACTTTTAGCGTAAAGAAATAGGATCTAACATTTAGCTTTATGTTCATTGATAAAGCAAACACATAGTTAGGTAATTTTATTAAGTAATTATGTTTTATAATATTTAGATTGTTAGCAGGTTAAAGCATAAATAAAAAGTAGTTAGCTATTTACCTTATTTTCTGCTTATATTTCTAATATTAGATAATTATGTAAATTTTATAGCATTTTCGGCTGCTTTAAAAATTACAGCTGCTTTATTTTCTGTTTCTTCATATTCCATTTCTGGCTTTGAATCATAAACGATACCAGCACCTGATTGTGCATAAAGAATTTTATCTTTTAAAAGAGCGGTTCTAAGCATGATAGCCATATCCATATGTTTTTTATGCGCAGAAAAATAACCTATACAGCCAGAATAAAATGACCTTTTTTGACTTTCAAACTCTGCAATAATTTCCATAGCTCTAATTTTAGGGGCGCCTGACACAGTTCCTGCTGGAAAACCTGCTATTAATGCATCTAAACAAGTTTTTTCCGCTTTAATTTTACCGTCAATATTTGAACTAATATGCATAACATGTGAATAATATTCTATTTCCATATACTTATTTACATCAATAGAGTTCTTCTCCGCTACTCTACCTACATCATTTCTGCCTAAATCTATTAGCATTAAATGTTCAGCCACTTCTTTTTTATCATTTAATAGATCTTTAGCTAATTCTTGGTCTTCAACTGCATTATTTCCCCTTTTTCTAGTGCCAGCAAGGGGCCTTACAGTTACTATATCATCTTTTACTCTTACCATAATTTCTGGGCTTGAGCCAATTATTTCAAAATCAATAAAATTTAAATAAAATAAAAATGGTGATGGATTTAAGGTTCTGAGAGAACGATATAAAGCAAAACCAGAGTGAGGAAACTTGGCCTTAAACCTTCTTGAAGGTAAAACTTGAAATATGTCGCCAGACTTAATGTAGCTTTTGGCTTTAGCTACAATATCTTGATATTCTGTTTTAGAAAAATTAGAGCTAAAATTTAAATTATCAGTATTTTGCTCTTGCAAATTTATCTTAATGTTATTTGTAAGATGTTTCTTTATTTTATCAACTAGAGCTAGCTTTTGTATAAAAACTTTTTCTCCTTCTAAATCATTTGGGTATATTGGTAAAGATAACATAATTTTATCTTTTAAATTATCTATGACTATAATGATTGTTGGTCTAATAAATTTTGCTTCAGGTATGTTAAGCTCGTCTTTTTGATGAGCCGGAATATTTTCAAAGTAATGAACCATATCATAGTTCATATAGCCAAACAGCCCAGATGAAATGGCTGGCAAATAAGAAAATTCTTCGATCTTAGATTCAGTTTGGATCTTTTCAAGCGAATCTTTAATTTCATCATTAGTAGAGTTTTCTTGGATGTAATTTGTTCCTTCTTTAGCTATGGTTATAATGTTCTTATTACATTCCCAAATTAAATCAGGAAGAAGACCAATTGCAGAATAACGACCTTTGTTATTATCTTTTTCAGCAGATTCTAATAAAAAAGAATATTTAGAAATATTTTTAAGTTTTAAATAAAGCGATATAGCAGTGTCTAAGTCTGAATTAATCTCTTCACTAATAATAAATGGTTTAGCTTTAATATATTTTGTAAGAAATTCTTCTTTGTAATTTTTAATCATCATTTTGCTTTATTTCAACTCCATATTTCCTGATAAGAAAATTCATATATGAGTCTGTAATATTATTGTTAAAATGATTTTGGTATATTTGTGTTAATCTTTCTTGCATGAATAATTCTTCACCTGCACTTGATTGTTTTATTCTTTTAAAATTATATAATGCAAATTGAAAATTTTTCATATCTAAACTTAATAAAGGAGGGGATATTTTATTCGTTTTATCCAGTGAGAATATTAATTGCATAAACTGATCGCTTAACTGCTCATTATCTCTAGATATAAAGCTTTTACTTATAGATAGATTATATTTTTTCTTTAATTGATTTAAAGTAGTTAATTTATTGTCTGAATCTTTGATAATAGTATAAATTTGTTTTGCTGTTTTTTCATTATTTTCAATATGCTTAAATTTCTGCCACTCTGTAATAAGCCTTCCTCTTACTTCATCTATTGCTAAATGTCTTTGATCTTTTATTTCATTAATTTGATAAAGAATAAAATTTTCATCACTATAAGATTTTTTATTAATAATTTTAGTTTGCCCATCAGTAAACATATCCATTTTGAACTTTTGGATGCTCTCTTGATTAAAGCTACTTAACTCCACAGGATCTTCTTTAGAAATGTCTAGCGTAGTTAGCTTTAAACCAGCTACTTCAGCAATTTGCTCTAAAGTCATTTCAGTATCTATGTTATTAGCTGCCAAATTAAAGGCTTCTTTAGCAATTTTACATGCTGCCTGATTTTGCAATTTTGCTGTTATTTCTTCTTGGACATCTTTGAACATTGTTAGTTTTTCTGGTTTTATTGCCAATACTCTGAAAATATGCCAACCATAAGGACCTTTAATTGGTTTGGTGTATTGATTTTTGCTAATATTGAAAATAGGAACTGCAAAATCTGTAAATATTTGCTCTTTCTCTTGAAAACCAATCTCAATATCATTTTTATTCATATTCAAATTTTGAGCTATTTGATAAAAAGAAATATTACTATTTAATTCTTCATAAGCAGCATTAATAGTTTTTTCGTCCTTTGAAAATAATTGCTCTATATTTCTTTGCTCAGGAATTTTAAATAAATTTTTATTGTTACTGTAATAATTTTCAATTTCTATTTTTGACACTTTGACTTTAGCTTTGAAAGCTGAGCAGCTAAAATCTAATACAGAAACATCTCTTTGCCCCAATTGCAGAAATTTATCCTTATTTTTAGCATAAAAATCAACTAACTCTGGCTCAGATGGCGTAATCTGTGTTGAAGGTTTATCCAATGGAAATTTAATAATTGAAATATTTCGTTCTTGATTCAAATTTTGTGAAACTAATTTGTCATATGCACTAAAATTAATCGCAGAGCTTTGATAAAAATTAGCAAATAAATCACTAATTACTTGCTCCTGAATATTGGCAAATATATTTTGCTCAGTTAAATTGTAACTTAGAAGGAAATTTTTAAATTTACTTGTTGAAAAGCTGCCATCGACAGCTTTAAATTGTGGCTGTTCTTTTAAAATCGAAAAAATCAGCTCTTGATTAACTAGAATTCCTTGTGCTGCAGATTCTTGTGTAATTAATGAATTTCTGATTAAATTTTGCAAGGCATATAATCTATATTCTTCATCACTTAATTTATTATCCGGATTAGCTTGATTTTTTAGATTTTGAACTTCTTGATTTATATGAGCTGTAGAAATTTTTTGTTTGCCAATTTTTACTGAATGATCAGTTAACTTACTGCGAAAAACATCTCCTATACCCCAAAAAACAAAACTTAAAATAATAAGAATTATTATTAATTTAACATAAATTGTTTCAGAAAAATTTCTAAAGCTCCCCAGCATAATTATTTTATATATAAATATTTAAAAAAATATAACATAACTGTTGTAAATTAATTAGTAAATATATAATAAAATTTTGAATAATTTTAGAAGGTAAACTGTGAAGAAATATGCAATAGCAAATTGGAAAATGAATGGAGACGAAAAATTTCTAAATAATTACTTTTCAGAAATAGCGATAGATATTAACCTAAAAGTTAATTTAGTTTTTTGCCCACCCGCACCTTATATAGCATCTTTTGCTAAATTATTAAATCAGAATAACTTACATGTTGGAGCGCAAGATTGTCATTACGAAGATAAGGGTGCCTTCACTGGTGATTTAAGCGCCTCTATACTAAAAGACTTAGCTGCAACATATGTTATTTTAGGGCACTCTGAAAGAAGGCAATATCAGTTTGAAACTAGTGAATTAGTAGCTAAAAAAGCTATTACTGCACAAAAGCATGACCTAATTCCAGTTATCTGTGTAGGTGAAACTTTAGCTCAAAGAGAAGATGGTAGTTATCAGGAAGTTATAAAAAAGCAGTTAGAAGAATCAATTTCATGGCAATTAAATAAAGAATTTATCATTGCTTATGAACCAGTATGGGCAATTGGCACCGGTGTTACTCCAAAATTTGAGCAAATAAAGGAAGTGTTTGCTTTGATAAGTGCTTATCAACCAAATGTAAGTATTTTATATGGAGGTTCTGTAAGTAGTAAAAATTGTGATGAATTTGCAAAAATAGAGAATTTGTCAGGCTATTTAGTTGGTTCTGCTAGTTTAAAAGCAAGTGAATTTTCAAAAATAGCTTTGAGCTTGCAATAACAAATATTTACGCTTATTAATATGAAGCTTTTATAAGCGTATATTAGACATCATGGAATCATTACAAACAATCTCATTAATTGTTCACATCTTAGTTGCAATATTTATTGTAATTTTTGTTTTATTACAACCAAGTGGAGGAGGGGATGGCTTAGTGTCCTCATATACACCAACTGGTAATTTTATGAGTGCAAGATCTGCCGCTAATTTTCTAAGTAAAGCTACTATGATTTTGGCAATAATATTTATGGCAAATACTTTGTTTTTAGGCGTAATAGCAAATAAGAAGTCTCAAGGGAACTCCATAGTTGAAGATCTTTTAGAAGAAGAGAAAAAAAATCAAATACCATTAGCCGAGTAATGACAGAATTAAAAAAACATGAATAGTAAGTTTATATTTATAACTGGTGGAGTTGTCTCATCTTTAGGAAAAGGTATAACAGCTGCAAGTATTGCTGCCTTATTAAAATCTCATAATTATAAAGCTAGAATTAGAAAGCTGGATCCTTATCTTAATGTTGATCCAGGAACTATGAGTCCAATTCAACATGGTGAAGTTTTTGTTACAGAAGATGGTGCTGAAACAGATTTAGACTTAGGACATTATGAAAGATTTACTGATGCTAATGGTAAAAAATCTGATAATATTACAGCAGGTAAAATTTACTCTAAATTACTTAAAAAAGAAAGAAAAGGTGACTATTTAGGTGGTACAGTTCAAGTTATACCTCATGTAACAGATTTGATTAAAGAGTTTATTTACAGTGATATTACTGATGAAGATTTCATAATTTATGAAATAGGTGGAACAGTTGGTGACATAGAAGGACTACCTTTCTTTGAAGCAATAAGACAGGTTGGTAATGAAGTTGGTAAAGAAAATTCATTATTTATTCATGTTACTCTGGTGCCTTATGTTAATGCCGCAAAAGAGCTAAAAACCAAACCAACCCAACATTCAGTTAAAGAGCTCAGATCAATAGGAATTCAACCGGATATTTTAGTTTGCCGGAGTGAACATAAAATTTTAGCCGATGAAAAAAAGAAAATAGCATTATTTTGTAACTTAGAAGAAGAAAGTGTAATAGAAGCCTTGGATGTTGATTCAATTTATAAAGTTCCTCTATATTTAAGAAAACAATATATTGATAGAATCATTTTTAATAAATTAGGTATTAAAAATTACCCAAAAGCGGATGTTTCTATCTGGGAAAATTTAGAAAATAATCTAAATAATTTGGAAGAAGAAGTTAACATTACAATAGTTGGTAAATATATAGGCCTTAAAGAATCTTACAAATCTTTGATTGAGTCTTTAGATCATGCAGGCTATGCACATAATGTTAAAGTTAAAATAAATTGGCTAAATGCTAGAGAATTAGCAAAAAATACCGAATTGCTTGTAACTAGTAACGCTATTTTAGTCCCTGGAGGTTTTGGTAGTGATGGTATCAAAGGTAAGATTGCCGCAATAAAATACGCTAGAGAAAATAACATTCCTTTCTTTGGTATATGTTTAGGTATGCAGCTTTCTATTGTTGAATTTGCGCAAAATAAATTAGGCCTTGATGCTTTTTCATCAGAATTTGAAAAGAATAAAACAGATGGTGCAAAAGTTATTGGCTTATTAACAGAATGGCAAAAAAATGGTGATGTAGAAAAGCGTGACGCTGAATCTGATTTAGGAGGTACAATGAGATTAGGTTCTTATAAGTGCCAAATAAAAGAAAATACTCTTGCTGCAAGAATATATGAAACGGATTTTATCAATGAGAGGCACAGACATAGATATGAAGCAAATATTGCATATCAGGATAAATTTGAACAAGCAGGTTTAATATTTTCAGGTTTGTCAGAATCTAATGATTTACCAGAGATAATAGAGTTAAAGAACCATAAATTCTTTATAGCAGTGCAGTTTCATCCAGAGTTTAAAACAAGACCATTTAAGGCTCACCCTTTATTTAAGTCATTTGTAAAAGCAGCTTTAGATAATAAATAACACTACTCTTGCATGGCTAGTTAAAATATGCTATAATATATAAAATTTAGGGTTTTATATGTTCAGATTAATGTTTTATATATTTATATTTTCAGTATTATTTAATGCATTTACTTCTAGTAAATTCCAGAAAACATTGCAAATAATTAGTAAGTTAGTTAATTAATTTAACCTCTACCGCGATACATGGGTGTGCTTAAGTCAGGAATGTTGCATTTTGCTGGAACCTCCCCATGCTCAAAAAATACATCTATAGGAATGCCACCTCTTGGATACCAATAACTGGCAATTCTAAACCATTTTGGCTCTATTACTTTTATAATATCTTTAGCAATGGAAATTGTGCAATCTTCATGGAAGGCCCCATGATTACGATAAGAGCCTAGATATAATTTTAATGATTTACTTTCGACCATATGTTTACTAGCAATATAATCTATTACCAAATGAGCAAAATCAGGCTGTGAGGTTACAGGACATATAGAAGTGAATTCTGGACAGGTAAATCTGGTGACATAATTCACATCTTGATGGGGATTATTAACAGCTTCTAAAATTTTAATATTAGGTTCAGTTGGCAAAGCAACATTTTGCCCGAGTAATTTAGGTTTATGGTTCATTTTTAGTCTCTACTTAATTTGGAATACATTTCTATATTGTAATATTTACCTTTATGTAAACGAAAATTTCTAAGTGTGCCATCAAAATTAAAACCATTTCGCTCTAAAATTTTAATTGAGGCCAAATTTACTTTTATAGTTGATGCTTGAATTCTTTCTATACCCATTATTTCAAAGCCATATTTTAATATTGAATTCATTGCTTTGCTCATTATGCCTTGACCCCAGTGATCAAGGTCTAAATCATAGCTAATTTCAGCTCTATTATTAAAATAATTTAGATCATGAAAACCAATAGCACCGATCATTTGGTTGGTTTCTTTATTGGCAATAGCCCAGTAAATACCAGTTTTTCTGTAAAAAAGATCGATCCAATAGATTATCTCTTCCTTTGCTTCATCTAGAGTTTTTGGAATAGTAGATAAGATATATTGTTTAACTTCTGGTTTAGCTATATAATTATAAAAATCTTCTGCATCTGAATATTTTTGTTCTCTTAGATAAAAATTATCATCTATGTCTAATAATGGAAATTCAGATAATTTAAGCATATTTAATAGGGTCTTTTATATTATTTTCGCTGAAGCCTTTTAATCTTAGCAGGCATGAATCACATTTGCCACAGGAATATTCATTTATTGGATCATAACAACTATGAGTGATACTATAATCCACGCCCAAACCAAGGCCCTTTTTTATAATTTCTGCTTTAGTTAAATTTATTAATGGGGCATGAATATTTATTTTTCTTGTTTGTCCCAATTTTGTGCCTGAATTCGCCATTTTTGCAAAATCTGCAATAAATTCGGCCCTACAATCAGGGTAGCCACTATAATCAACTGCATTAGCACCAATAAATATATCACATATATTGTAAGATTCTGCTATTGCTAAAGTATATGATAAAAAAATAATATTGCGCGCTGGTACATATGTATTAGGTATTTCTAAGCTATTTAAGTCGCGATTTTTTTCTATTGGTGAGTCACCTGTTAATGATGATGTGGCAAAAACTTCAGGTTCTAATTTTATAACTTGCGCAGAATTAATATTAAAACTTTGTTTAATTAAATTTACATGATCTAATTCTTTTTTATGTTTTTGACCATAGTCAAAGCTAACAGCATGAAGATCATATCCTTTATTAAGTGCAATTGCTGCTACAGTCGCCGAGTCCAGTCCACCACTCAGTAAAATAATAGCCTTTTTCATTCGATATTTAAAATTTTATGTTGTTGTATACTATATATATAGCCATATTTTAAAGCAACTTTCATGGTGTATTTTTGATTGAGCAGATTTTGTTGCTGATTATAACTGTCAATAGGTTGTACATAAATTGGTTTAGAACATTCTAATTTAGGTATAAGCTTATAATCACCTTCACTACTTAATAAAAATTTAAAAGAATCAGCATATTTAATTAAATTTTCACTAATATTATATTTTTTATTAGTAATTTTAGGAGAGCAAACTATATGAACCTCTTGCGGTAACTTTCTTGCTATTGTTCCATTTGTTTCAATTTGCACTTTGAAACCTAGCTCTAATAATTTGCCACAGAATTTTTCAATAGGCTGTCTTAAAGGCTCTCCACCAGTAATAACAATTAATTTTATGTTATCTTTTGATATCTCTGTGTTAATTTTTTGTACGATATCATTTAAATTTATACGCTCAAAATTGTCAAATTCAGTATCGCAAAAAGAACATTTTAAATTACAGCCTCCTAGTCTGACAAATATTGCGGGCTCACCACTAAAAGGTCCTTCTCCTTGTAGGGTTTTAAAAATATTTACCACCATAAGAAAGTCTCCCAAATGGTTTTCTACTTTGAGAATCTTATTTTTACCAAACATTTAGAATTTCTTACTCCTATATTGTTGTATAGTTTCCTTTATATGCTCATCTGATTCGCCCATTAAATTAAGGGCTACCCGGGTCATTTGGAGGCTAGTTTCCTGAACTTCTGGTATAATAAATTGTTTAGCCTTAATTTTTTCTAACTGCTCATAATGATCTATATCTAGTGCTCTTACTATTAATTGTATGTTAGGATAGTTCTTTTTAATTAGGTTAATAGTTTGTTTTAGAGCTGTTTTATTAGTCATGGTGAGAATTACAGTGGGAGAATCTTCTAAATCTAAGCTATGTAAAAAGCTATTATCTGCCATATTACCGTAATAAATAGGGATGTTTTTTTTATGATATGTGGCAACTATTTTATTGTTGTTATCAACTGCTATATATCTAACTTTTTCTTTTTCTAAAATTGATGCAATTGTATTACCCACTCGTCCAAAGCCCGCAATAATGACGGAATTACTGGTTAAAACAAAATCTTGGTTTTTTTGCTTTAATTGTTTTTGATAAGCTATTTTATCTTCATATTTACGGCCAATTAAAGCAAGTAATGGAGTGATTGCCATTGAAATACCTACTACAACAGATAAATGTTGAAACATTTCTGTAGTCATAATATTTTGCTTTCTTGCCATTTCAAATAACACAAAAGCAAATTCACCTGTTTGCGAAATAAGTAAAGCGGCATTTAATGAAACTGGAAATTTTTTCCTGAAAGCTAAACAGATTAGGGTAGTAACTATAACTTTTACTAAGATTAATGCTGTAGCTAATAAAGTTATACTTATAAATTTTTCGCTAATCAGGATTAAGTCTAAGTGCATACCAATTTCGGTGATAAAGAAAAAACCTAAAAACAAACCTTTAAACGGATCTATAGTGGATTTTACTTTATGTTGAAATTCTGTTTCTGCAATTATTACTCCTGCTATAAAAGCACCAAAGGCTAGTGATAAACCCATATAATTAGTTAGCCATGCCGCCCCAAGAACCACAAATAAAGTAGTTGCTATAAATAAATCCTCATGTTTTTGCGATGCTATAATATGTAAGATAGGTCTTAGCAAATATCTTCCTACTAAAATGATAACAGATAAAGCTAAAACAGATTTAAATATAATCATATAAGAGGTATTCAGTAAGTTAATATTATCCCCACCTAGAACTGGTATTAATACAAATAACGGTATTACAGCTAAATCTTGAAGTAGTAAAACGGACAGACTTATTTTTCCAGTTGTAGTATTAGCTTGATGTGTTTCAGCCAAAACTTTTAGTACAATTGCAGTAGATGATAAAGCTAAACCTGTTGCTACAACTATTGTTAATGGAATATCTTTTAAAAAAGGAGCTAAAATTAGGGCAAATACTAATGATGTTACTAAAAATTGACCTGAACCCAAACCAAAAATCATTTTACGCATAGCCATTAATCTATCCATGGTTAGTTCAAGGCCAATTACAAATAACAAAAATACAACACCAAACTCAGCAAGAGACTTGGTTACATCGTTATATCCTGCAATATTAAGACCAAAAGGTCCTATTAATGCGCCAGCTGCTATATAACCAATAACAGGGCTTAAGCGTATTTTGCGAAATATTACTACAACTAAAACAGCAAAAAATAATATGGTTAAAACATCTGGTAAAATGTCATGGTTACCAAAATTATGAGTATTGGCTAGGCTATCAGCTAAAAATTTTATAAAATCCAAAACATTAAAAAGTTAAGTTGCTTTTGAGTTATAATATAAAAATTACAAAGCTAAACTAAAAATTTAGAATTTTTTTTGCCATTTGTAAAATTATTTTAGAGTTTTTGTTGTTTTGTTCAAATAAGGATTGGTTATTTTCAGAGAGAAAAGGGATGTTTTGATCATGTTCTAAAGTTCCTATTTTCTTAATATTATGTGCTTTGCAGAAATCTTGCGTCTTATTTTTATATAATTTGTTAGCCATATTTTCGATGAGTCCAATAATATTAATATTTGCTTTATTCATTAAATCTATAGTTCTAACTGTGTCAATTAGTGCAATTTGTTGAGGTTGAGTGATTATAACAGCTTTTGCCTCAGGGAAATTTTTTAATAGTGATAAATAAGTATCTCCAGTGCCTGGTGGCATATCAATAAACATAACATCCAAATCAGACCATATGGTCTTGTTGATTAAATTGTTAATAGCTTTACTTATCATTGGGCCACGCCAAATAAGAGCACTCTCCTTAGGGACCAGAAAACCCATTGAGTTTAGCTGTAGGTTTTTTACCGTAATTGGTACCATTAAATTATGTTTTATTTCTGGTGCTTGTTGCTTTATACCACATAGATGGTGAATTGAGGGTCCATAAATGTCAGCATCCACAATTGCTGTATTATGCTTTAAAGACTGACTAGCCAAAGCTAAATTATAGCAAAGGGTAGATTTCCCCACACCTCCTTTGGCACCACAAATTAAAATGATTTTAGGCTTGTTTTCTTTTATTTTATTTTTAATATTGAAATTTAGCATATGAAGCTTAAGAAGATTAATAACTAATTATTACAATATGTTGACAAAAATAGCCAGTTTATTCGAAAATCCTTGGGGAGAAGATAATACGCAGAAAAAGAAACCTGCAAATAACGCAAACAAAGACCAAGCAGCACAAGATCTAGAGCTGCTTTACAAAAAATATAAAGGTAGTTTTGATAAATTTAATCCTAACTTTAATTCGTTCAAAGGCATAATTTTAGGTTTTTTAGCTTTTATTGTATTGTGGCTCTTAACTGGTTTTTACACAGTAGGTCCAGATGAACAAGGTTTAGTTTTAAGATTTGGAAAATATAATAGAACCGTATCACCTGGTTTGCATTATCACTTACCTGCACCTGTTGAAAAAAAGATTAAAGTTAAGGTAACTAAAATCAATTTAATAGAAGTTGGCTATCGCTCGATAGGTAACAATGTTCAGTCCAGAACAGAAGAAAGTTTAATGTTAACTGGAGATGAGAACATAGTCGACATCAATTTTGAAGTACAATGGCGTGTTAAGGACGCATATAATTATCTATTTAATGTTAGAGATGCTTTTTCAGGTAATACGGTAAGAAGTGCAGCAGAAAGCTCAATGAGAGCTGTAATTGGTAAGACAAACATAGCCGTTGCATTAGCGGAAGGAAGAAGCCAAATTGAAGAGGAAAGCAAAATGTTATTGCAAAATGTTTTAGACTCATATGAAGCAGGTGTAGATATTGTTAGATTACAGCTATTAAAGGTTGATCCACCTTTACAAGTTATAGATGCGTTTAGAGATGTGCAGACCGCAAAATTAGATAAAGAAAAATCTATAAATCAGGCTGAATCTTATAAAAATGACATTATTCCTAAAGCTAGGGGAGATGCACAGAAAAACATAGAAGAGGCTCTTGCTTACAAAAACGCTAAAATTGCAGATGCAACCGGTAAGTCAAAGAGATTCTTACAAGTTTACAAAGAATATTCCAGAGCCAAAGATATCACTAGAAAAAGACTTTATATTGATACTATGACAGAAGTTTTAGATAAGGCTAATGTAACAATAATAGATGGCAGTGTGTCAAAAACAGGTGTTATGCCTTATTTACCTATAAATGAATTAAACAAAGTGAGAAAATAATGAAAAAATATTTAGCCCTTAGTGTAGTTGTAATTAGTCTATTTTTTATACTAAACTCATTTTACATTTTAACTCAAATTGAACAAAGTGTAGAGCTTAGATTTGGAAAAGCAGTGGACCAAGAAATAGAACCTGGTTTAAAGTTTAAAGTTCCATTTGTAGATGATGTAGTTTTCTTTGATAAAAGAATCTTACATATAAATGCAGCATCTAAAGAGGTAATAGCATCTGATCGTAAGAGATTAATCGTCGATGCTTTTGCAAAATATAAGATCACAGATTCACTGTTGTTTTTTCAATCAGTAAGATCCGAGAAATCAGCAGAAATAAAACTTAGTTCAGTTATTGAGTCAAGCTTGAGGCAAGTTCTTGGTAATGCTCCATTAAGTGCTTTATTACAAGAAGATACAAGAGCTTCAATTATGTCTGATATTAGAGATATCGTAAATGATAAAGCAGCTAGTTTTGGCATTGAAGTATTAGATGTGAGAATAATGAGAACTGATTTGCCTAAAGAAAATAGTGCGGCTATTTACAGAAGGATGCAAACAGAAAGAGAAAGAGAAGCTAAAGAGTTTCGCGCAGAAGGCCAAGAAGAATCTAAAAAGATAATTGCCAAGGCAGAAAGAGAAAAAGTAGAAATTATAGCTAATTCATTGAAAGAGTCAGACATTATTAAGGGTGCTGGAGATGGAGAGTCTACCAAGATATTTGCTCGTGCATATGGTAAAGATCCGGCTTTCTTTGAGTTTTATAAAACTTTAGAAGCATATAGAACATCATTAGCTTCTTCCGATAAGAACATAGTAATTTCACCAGATAGTAGATTTTTTAAATATTTGAATAACATCTATAGATAGATGTGTATCTTGCAGAGATTTATTTATATATTTTTATTTTCTGCCATTTTTCTAAATAGCTTATCTGCAAATGATAAAAACATTGACATATGCTCGCTTAGTTTCCCTTCTTTTTCACATACGGTAGCGAAACTACTTCCTACAGTTGTAAATATATCTACCAGCAAAAGCATAACTAAAAAAGGAGTTGATTTACCAGATTTATTGCCAGAACTTCCTGAAAATTCACCATTTGAATTTTTCTTTAAAGATTTATTTGGTAGTGGTATTATAGCAGATAAAGTTGAAACTGTAACTTCGCTAGGTTCAGGATTTATTATTTCTGAGGATGGTTATATTGTGACAAATAACCATGTATTAGATAGTGCAGAAATAGTTGATGTTAAATTAAATGATGGTCAAATAGTAAGAGCAAGAATTATTGGTCGAGATATAAAATCTGATCTTGCACTTTTAAAAATCAAAACAAAAGATAAGCTTCCTTTTATTGAAGTAGGGGATTCAGATAATTCTGCGGTAGGTGACTGGGTAATTGCAGTTGGCAACCCTTTTGGTCTGGGTGGTACAGTTACAGCTGGAATTATCTCTGCAAGAGGGCGAAATTTAATGGTTGGTAGTAATATAGATTTTATTCAAACAGATGCTGCAATTAACAAAGGTAATTCTGGTGGCCCTATGTTTGATAGTAAAGGTAAATTAATTGGTATTAACACTGCAATATTCTCTAATGCTGCTGGTGGTAATATTGGTATTGGTTTTGCTATTCCAGCAAATACAGCAATACCAGTTATAGCACAATTAAAAGCTAGAGGCAAAGTAATTAGAGGCTGGCTTGGTGTTAGTGTACAATATATGGACCCAAATATGGCTGATGCTCTTGGGCTTGAAAAAACCTATGGAGCTTATGTTATTTCTGTTATAGCTGATAGTCCGGCGGAAAAATATGGTTTACAGCCAGATGATTTAATTGTTGAGATATCAGGTAAATTAATAAATAGTCCTCAACTACTTGCGCAAATTGTTTCTTCTACAGAAATTGGGGATAAGCTAAATTTAAAAATATTACGCTTTGAAAATGGAAAGTTAGTACCCAAAAATATAATTGTAGAAATTGAAAATATTCCAAGTGAAGATAAAAAGAAAATTCAAAAGAAAACAGGCATAACTTATAAGGAGTATTTGGGTCTTAAATTAACAGAATTAAATCACAGATTTAGAAATGATTATGCAATCCCAGAAGAGCTAAATGGAGTTTTAATCATAGGTTTTGCTGATAATTCAAAAAATAATATTACAGGTGTAATCGAAGGAGATGTTATTAGTAAGATTAATCAAGAGCAGATAAAATCATTTAAACAATTAAAGAGAATTATTGAGAGAAATCGTAAATTTGGAAAAAAATATGCAGTTTTATCAATCAAAAGGGGTGAACTTACCGTGATTGCAACTGTTAATATAGAGTAAAAATGTTGAGTAAGAAGTCGGAGGGTATTATGTGGGCAATTATTAGTTCCTTTTGGATCTCAATAATGCTTTGTTTAGTTAGATATATATCTGAATATTATAACGCATATATTATAGTATTTTGGCGTTTGTTTTTTTCCCTATTATTAATGTTACCATGGTTAATTAGAAGTGGTTT
Organism: Alphaproteobacteria bacterium; assembly: GCA_018667735.1. Lineage (NCBI taxonomy): Bacteria > Pseudomonadati > Pseudomonadota > Alphaproteobacteria > Alphaproteobacteria bacterium. The sequence goes on from JABIRX010000001.1 coordinate 19,159, forward strand.
TCATGTCTTAAAAACTTCAAAATTAAAATTATTTTTTTTTCGCGCTGTAATTGGTATAATTGCTATGCTAATTTGGTTTTATGCTTTAGTTAGATTACCTTTACCCCAAGCAACATCACTTAGTTTTACTGGCCCTATTTTTACTACTATTGCAGCAATAATATTTCTCAAAGAAAGACCTGGAATATATAGAATATCAGCTATTTTGGTAGGTTTTACAGGTGTCTTAATAATTGTAAGACCTGGTTTTATTGATTTTAATTTGGCAACTATATTAGTCTTAATATCTACTTCATTATGGGCAATAGCTGCTATTATTATTAAAAAATTATCTGCAACAGAGCAGCCAAAATTAATTACATTTTATATGGCATCAATGATGATGCCAATAGCTCTAATTTTCGCTGTATTTAACTGGCAAATAATAGAGCTAAATCATGTTATATGGTTATTGTTAATTGGTTTAACCTCTAATTTTGCTCATAATGCACTGTCTAAATCTTTATCACTTGCAGATGTAACTGCAATTATGCCATATGATTTTATTAGATTAGTTTTTGTCGGGATTTTTGCGTATATTTTATTTAATGATCAAACAAATATTTATGATATTTTAGGCTCTTTGGTCATCATAACTAGTAATATTTATATATCTTATCGTGAAAATAAACTTAAGAAATTAGATTTAGCAAAGGTTAAAAAGATTAAGAGTTTAATTTCAAATTAGTTAAAAAAGCTAATTTAAATCATTAGCCGTACAAATGTTTGAATTTGTTATAAGTTCTAAACGAAGCATTTGTAGCTCTAGTAATTTCTGTCGCATAAGTAATTTTTTTTTTAGTATAATATCTATTAAGACTTAAAAGCTAGCTATCGCAAATTATTAAACTGATTAAATTATTTAATTTATTGAAAGCAAAATCTTTAAAAAACTAGCAGGAGAATTAACTATTAAGTTAGTAATGCTATGAGCAGCCAAAGCTAGAAAATAATTTAAGAGAATAGCCTTAAAGAAAGTTTTGTGCTAATTAAAAACTAGCTAAAAACTCATCTAAATTATCTGGTTGTTCGATATTAAATATGTTTAAATCAGGTTCTATTCTTCTAACTAGACCAGTTAAAACCTTACCTGAACCAATTTCGATAATATCAGTTACACCTAGATTTTTAAGTTCTGTTACGGTTTCACGCCATCTAACTTTAGAAGTTACTTGTTTTACTAACAATTCTTTAATATTAGTAGAATTCTGCTCTGCTTTAGCGGTTACATTAGCAATAATTGGTATTAAAGGTTGGTTAATTGTGATATGCTGCAGAGCTTTAGCCACTTTATCACCAGCTTCTCTGACTAATTCAGAATGAAAGGCACCACTTACTGGTAGTGGAATTATTTTTTTAGCTCCAAATTCTTTACCAAGCAATATGGCACGGTCAATTGCGGTTTTATGCCCACTAATTACTATTTGTCCTAAAGAATTGTCATTTGCGATTTGGCAAACTTCATGTTTAGCCGCTTGTTTTACAATTTTTTCAGCAGTTTCAAAGTCAGTACCGATAATAGCCGCCATTGCACCTTGAGTTTTATCACCAGCATCACGCATAGCCTCACCCCTTACTTTGAGGATTTTAGCTGTATCTGCAACAGATAAAGCATTAGCAGCAGCTAGAGCAGAATATTCTCCCAAAGAATGGCCAGCTGCATAAGTTGCTATTTCATTTATGTCCTTTTTAGCTGCGATTAATAAGGTTTTTAAAATAGCGATGGATACAGCCATTAATGCTGGCTGCGTATTTTCGGTTTTAGTTAATTCTGTAATTTCACCTGAAAAAATTAATTCGGATAAATTTTGTTCTAAAACATCATCAATTTCTTGGAATACTTCTTTTGCTGAAGCAAAGTTATCGTAAAAATTCTTACCCATGCCAATTTTTTGAGATCCTTGACCAGGAAAAATAAAGGCTATTTTTTTTGTCATTTTATATAGTTTTAGTTTACTGATAAAATATTCAAATTAGTTAAATTTACAAGAAATATGTAATTGTGATTTTTGTTAAGTTTATAAAAAGTAAATTTCACACAGGTAATTATAGTTTTTATATTTGAACCAAAATGGCTTGTGTGTCACTTAAAAATATGCTATAATATGTTTTGTTAACTTAGAAATACGGATTAGATGAACAGTTTTACTAGAATAATTATCATGACATGTTGTTTTTTGTTTCTTGGCTCTTGTGTCAGAGAAATGTGGAGCATGCCCAAATCATGGAATTGGGGTTTTAGACCAAGGCCTTATATGGCAAGAGGTTTGCCTGATGGTGATGATGATTATTCATATGGTTTTAGAGATGGTTGCAAATCAGTACTTTCCTCAGTAGGAGAGGGAGGAGTTAGAAGTATAAAATCAGTTTATGATGGCTGGTTACTTACTTCAAATTCATTTTATGCGTCTGGCTTTGTTGATGGTGAGGAGCATTGTACATATATTTACGATTGGGAAATCACTTAAGTTGAGATTTATATGAGAAAAAAAAGTTTTTTAATAATAATATTTTATATAGTTTTCTTATCTGGTTGTAACAAGACTTTGGATTTCCTATCTAAATCAGCTATTTTAGATATGACTCCTCCACCCGGACCACCTGAGTTTCAGGCTGCTTATGTTGATGGCTGTTCTTTAGCACTGAATGAAAATCAACATAATATTATAGCAATGAACAGAAAGGGTTTATATAAACATCCAGTTTTTAATAATAAATCAAACTTATATCGTAGAATGTGGCGTAATGCCTACATTTATTGTGGTTTGTGGGTGCCATATTTAGCCTCAAAAATGAAAGCTTCAATTTTTATGCCAAGTTTTAGGTTAAATATAAAAGCAATGCCTGGTACGATTAAAAAGAATTTAATAGAAGGTGCTCCTCCTGGACCAAAAAACTTTAGAATTGGTTGGAGACATGGTTGTGATACTGGCAAAGCTGCAACAGGTAGATCTAAACATAAATTAGTTTACAAATTTTTCAAAGATGCAAGATATATTCAAGGTGATGGCTTTGAACCCAAATATGATAAGGGCTGGGAGACAGGTTTCTGGTATTGTCAGCGTTATTATGATGTTTTAGAATCACCACAAAGAAGACAGATGCTATAGATTTATGATAAAATTAAAATTATTTAGACTATTATTAATTATCTCTTTAGGCATGGAAATATCATGCTCAAAATATATCATTACGCCATCACAAATTAAGTTACCTGAATATGGTTCAAGACAAATGTTGGAAGGTATTAGAGACGGATGTGATTCTGGGCACTCTTCGAGAGGAAATACTTTATATAGGAATTTTTTTACTTTTACACAAAATCCAGAATTGATATCTGATGATGAGTATTATGACTCGTGGTATAGAGGTTATATTTATTGCTTCCACATAGTAAATAGAAATGCTTTTGGTTCAATTGATAGCTTCTTAGAACCAGAACATAGTTGGTTTTGGGCTAAAGGTAGTTATAACCATGGTAGTGTAACTGCCTGGAGTTTAGATAGTGGCGTAGATATAAAATTAAATGCATCACTTAAATTTATAGGTGAGGGGGAAAATTGGTGGAATAATATGTTCAAAGGTTGTAAGGGTATTTATCAATGTTAAATAAAATTATTAGGCTGACAATATTATTAATTTTAACACAACAAATAGTTGCGTGTGATCCAACCAGAAATAATATTTTTGCTCCAAATAAAAGATTATTAAAAAAATATCCTAAAAATGCAGGTTATTTTCCGGACTATAAGCAAGGTTGGTTGGATGGTTGTGAAACAGGTATGGCAACTGGTTTTGCAAATGATTATTATAAATTATTTTACAAATTTCAAAAAGATAGAGAGATGGTTAAAAAAGGAGTTAAGCCATATTTAAGAGCATGGTCATCTGCAATGATCTATTGTCGTCATTTTGTTACTGCCACATTAAAAGAGGCGCAAATGACACCTAAATTACCAGGTCAAGGATTTTCATTACCTCTAGGTGGTGATAAAGGGGATGGAGACTTACCTGCAGCTGGTCACGGTATTTTAAATGTTTGGGATCTTAAAAATCAGGGTGCTATAGGTTTATCTAAATGGTAAAATAGTAACATATATTTTGTTGAGAAATATTTAGTTAACTAATAAAAATAGCTACTGACTTTTGTATGTTATTAAAACTTTAATAACATCTAAGTGAAATAAAATTACCAGAGTAAAAGACTTTGTTAAGCTATCCATAGTTATAATCTATTTTTATATGTTATACATTTATAAGGATGGTTTTATTTAATTAGTTTTGCTCTAGAAATTTTACATTAGAATTTCAGGACTAGCTATTGCTAATTCAAAATTCTAAGGTGTAATTTATGGAGGAAAAATTGCAGAAGAAAATTAGTTTTATAGATGGGATTTGGTATCTACCACATCTCATTTATAAGGATGGTTTTATTTAATTAGTTTTGCTCTAGAAATTTTACATTAGAATTTCAGGACTAGCTATTGCTAATTCAAAATTCTAAGGTGTAATTTATGGAGGAAAAATTGTAGAAGAAAATTAGTTTTATAGATGGGATTTGGTAGATATTACTTTTTTATTTTACTAAACCCCAAAACTTTATTAATAACTGTAAATATAGCCAAGCTAAAGTGGGCTATTGCAGAGTTTCTCACTAATATTTGGCGTAATATATAATTTTTTATTATTTCAAAACTGTTGATAGGCAAAATATGCTGCTAATTAAGGAGCTAATTTGATTTGTTTAGCATAGCAAATAAAGATGGGTAATGGTAATTATTCAATAAGTTTTAATATTTTAAATATTATAGGGTGGGGGATTAAAAATTATTTTATAATAAGATAAACTTATCTTATTTGAAAAATGGTGGGCCAAGTAGGACTTGAACCTACGACCCCAACGTTATGAGCGTCGTGCTCTAACCAACTGAGCTATTGGCCCCACATGAATGTTATATAAAGATAGTTTCTTACCTTTGCAAGAATTTTTTCTTTAAATTCAAAAAATAATCATTTGTATTAGCACCAATCATCAGTAATGCTGGGGTTAGAAACAAAGTTAAAATAGTCGCAAAAGCAAGTCCACCAGCGATAGTAGTAGATAATTGTTGCCACCATTGACTAGATGGAGAGTTAAAATATATATCTCTAGTAAAGAAATTAATATTCATACTAAAAATCATAGGTATTAAACCAAGTATTGTGGTAATTGATGTTAATAAGATAGGCCTAAATCTAGATTTAGCACTGTTAATAATGGCTTCTTTGGTTTTGTAACCATTATTTTGTAATTTTACAAAGCTATCAATAAAAATAATATTATTATTAACTACAATTCCAGCTAAAGATATTATACCCACACCGCACATTACAATACCAAAAGCACTATCAGTTAATAATAAACCAGTTAAAACACCCACAGTTGATAGATAAGCAGCGCTTATAATAATTATCATTTTGTAAATAGAGTTAAATTGTATAATTAAAATTAAGGCCATTGCAACTAAAGCCAAGCCAAAGGCTTTTTGCAAAAAAGCACCAGTTTCTTTACTATCTTCATCTTCACCGCGAAACTTGTAACTAACCTGCTTGCTTAAATTTTCTTTAATCCAGTTGTCAATAAGCTTAACTCCATCATTTGCTAAGAGTTTTTTTGCCATATTAGTTTTGATATAAACAACTTTTTTACCATCAGAACGATCAACTTTTTGAATCTCTTGGCGTGGCGATTTAGTAATAAAATTACTAATTGGCACGGCATCACCATTGGTTAAAATAGCCTTTAAAGTTTCAAATTGAGATAAATTTCGATACTCCTCAGGAAATCTAACTATTATATCAATTTCCTCATCACTATCATCTGGTCTATAGCTTGTTGCAGGCAGACCATTTGTGACTAACTTAATATAACTGCCAACTTCTTGAATAGATAAACCAGATTGCTCAGCTAATTCTCGGTCAATGTCAAACTTCCATTCAATAGAAGGTATTTGAGTAGAGTCATCAATATCAATAAAATTATTATTTTTTCTTAAAAAATTAGTAAGTTCCTTTGCCTGCTTTTCAAGCATGATGCTATCAGTTGCATATAGTTCGATTTGTATATCTTTACCACTAGAGGGACCTTTTTTTTCTGCCATAGTTTCTATAACTAAACCATAATATTTTTCTTCTAAAATATTTTTTATTTTAGCTAAAATCTCATTAGCACTTTCCCGGTAACGCCAGTTAGTAAATTCTAATTGCATTGTTGCAATAGTATCTGCTGGTGCATTATTACCCTTCCGCGAAGAGTTACCCTTTCCCGTTCTGCTATATAATATATTAATACCAGCTCTATTTTCCAACATTAACCTTTCTAGATCTTTTATAATGTTATCTTTTTCATAAATAGATAAATTACCCCTTGCTCTAATGTTAATGGTAGCATTATCAGGCTCAATTTTTGGAAAAAACTCAACCCCCTTGCCAAATTTAGCAAAAGAAAAAATAGATATGATAAGAAAAATGAAAATTATAAAAGTGAATCTTATAGGTTTATCAAGTACTTTTGTTACTAATATTTCATATTTGCTTATTAGTTTTTTTCCAACAACTGACTTGATATCAGCATCTCTATCACGCCCAAAATAAGAGCCAATCACTGGTACAAAAATTAAGGCCACAATTAAAGAAGAGGAGAGTGTAATTATTAAAGTTGATGGTATAAAAAACATAAATTGTCCAACAACACCCGGCCAGAATAATAGAGGTAAAAATACAATTAAAGTAGTAATAGTAGAAATAATAATAGGTATTTTCATTCTATTAACTGCTGCAATATAAGCATTTTTACTCGAGTGACCAAGCTTCATTTTACGATCTGCATACTCAGTTATTACTATTGCCGAATCAACAATCAGTCCTACCGACAAAATTAATGAAAATAATACAACGATATTTAGAGTGAAGCCCAGCTGATCTAATATTAAAATTGAAATAACAAAAACTCCAGGAATAGATAATGCAACAAGGAAAGCTGGTTTTAGCCCGACTGTAATTAGTAAGATTACTAAAACTAAAATTATTGCTAAGATAATATTATTTTGTAAATCTTCATTAGAAGTTATAATTCTCATCGATGAATCTTGAGAATATATAATTTCTATTTCATCTGTAAAAAAAGAGCTTTTACTATCAACTAATTTTTTTACCATAGCCACAGTTTCTATAACATTTTTTCCTGAGCGTTTAGAAATCTCTAAAGTAATTGCATTCTCACCATTTAATCTAGCAATAGACTCTAATGGCTTATTACCTCTTCTAATTTGCGCAATATCGGATAATTTAACCACTCTATCCGCATTAGAGACCACTGGTATATTTGCAATATCAGAAAAATTTTCTAATAATCCTGGTATTTTTATGGCATAACGGCTTGAAGACGAAATTAATGCACCAGCTGTTACTAATTGATTATTATTAATTAATTTCTGAATAATGTCAGTCGATAATTGATAAGATTCTAGCTTGATTGGATCAATGATAATCTCAACCGTTTCTTCTAAGTCCCCAGCTATATTAACATTTAAGATGTTAGGTAATTCTTCTATAGTATCGCGCAATTTTCGCGCTATATTTGCAAGTAATCTTTGGTTAATATTGCCCTTTAAGGTCAAATTTAAAATAGGAAATTCACTAAAAATAACTTCTTTTAAAATTGGTTCATCAATATCTTGGGGCAAGTTTGCTCTAGCAAAATCTAGTTTTTCTCTAACATTATCCATTGCAAGATTATTGTCAAAGCCAGCCTCAAACTCTAATATTATTGAAGCTATGCCTTCAATGGCATAAGAAGAAGTTTTTTTAAGACCTTCAATTGACTTTAGTTCCTTTTCTACTGGTTTTAGTAATAGATTTTCTCCATCCTCGGGCGATATGCCTTCATAATGAATGGTCACAAAAACTAAAGGTATTCTAACATCAGGATATTCTTCTCGTGCAATGTTATTATAAGTTTTAAAACCTATTATAATTAAGATAAAGAAAAGAAATATTAGCGCTTTTCTTCGATCTATTATTGTTTTAATTGCGCTCATCTCTTCTAACTAATACTTGATCACCATTTCTAACAAAGCCATGCCCTATGGTAATTATTTCTATAACATCAGGTAAGTCAGTGAGCCAAATATATTCACCTTCTTCACCAATTATAGTAGCTGGCAAAAACTCAACGAGATTATTGTGGTTGATTATTTTAACCCCAATATTACCATTATCATCTAGGCTTAGTGCAGAGCTGCTTATTTTATGCGCTTTAATTTTTTTTAAAGTAAAACTCAGCTCTACAGTCATACCATCTTTTATTAGATTGTCGTTATTTTCTACTAAAACCTCAATTTTATAGGTTTTGGTAATAGCATCTGAGGTAGCAGAAATATAATTTAAGATAGCCTGCTTTTTTAAACCGCTAAAAAATTCAACTTCGATTTTTTCAATTAAATTAACATCAGAAATTAACTTCTCAGCCAGAAAACCATGTACTAATATTTTATTGTCATTTACCAAAGTGGCCATCTCAGTTCTATAACCTTCTATAATTTCACCAGTTTCTATATTTATCTCTTCTATTTTTCCATCAAACGCTGCTAAAATTTCAGTATTGTCTAATTTTATTTTAGCCGATTCTAGCTTAGCTTCTGCTGCTTTAAAATCTGCCTGATGATTTGCTAAAATGGTTTTTGCTGATAAACCTTTTTTATATAATTCTTTAGTAGTCTTTAGCGTGGTTTTTTTGCTGCTATAATGCGCTTTGGCTTCTGCATATTCGGCTTTATATTGTTTTGGCTCAAGCGTAAAAATTACTTCCCCAGCTTTAACAATATCACCTTCATTTTTGTAAATATTATTTACCTTACCATTAATTTCTGACTTTAAGGAAATAATCTTATGAGCTTTGGCACTTCCATATATTTTATATTTTTTTTGATGGTTGGTTATAGCAGAAATATTTGTAGTAACACTGTTAATTACTTTGCTTTCTATAGGCATAGCTTGAGGTGGAGTTCGTTTTTTTAGCAAACCAGAGCTAATCCATAAAGAAGAAGTTATAATGATTATTAAAGCAAGATAATGTGATTTTTTAGAGAATTTTAGCATAATATTAAAATCTTTCGGAAAGCCATATTGCAGTTTTAGAACCTGTTTTGATGAGTTTTGCAAAAACTCCATAAAGAGGCGCTTCTAAAGCTTTTTCTTCAATGGCTATTTCTTTGTGGTGCGCCTCATCTGCTTGAAATTTCGTGATAGAATTTTTTAATTCACCTTCAGCTAATTCATCTAATTGCTTTTGATAATGACTTTCAATTACAGTTTCAACCGCAGCAGTACAGGCCATAGCCATTTTGTCACCAAGTAAGGCTGTAACAGCGCCAAGCCCATAACCAGCTACATGCCAAAATGGTAATAAAATAGTGGGTCTTATATGATCTGTTTTTATTTTATTTTCAAAATATTCTAAATGCTCTAATTCATGTTCTAGCATTTCTTTAATTTGCATTTTCATTGCTGGGTTTTTTATGAAGTCTATCTGACCTTCATAGATTCTTTTAGCACCATATTCACCAGCGTGATCAACTCTAATAATGTTATGTATATGTGTTTTATCTAGCATATCTTAATTTTAAAATATTTGCTGTTTTATGCAACAAATGAATAAAATTAATTAATCTTTATCAAATAAATAACTAATAACACATGCTTGTTTTTCCGTTGAGCTAAGATTATAATCTGCTCCATTAAGCGAAGTGCGATATGCTGAGCAATCAGAACTGTTACTCAAATTATCTCCTGTTACCGCATAGATTCTACCTTTATTTGCAATGGAATCATCTATCTTAGAATCTATAGATTTTGCAGATAAAACTGAAATAACACCTTTATACTCTATAGTATCTATTACACTAGATAACAATATTTTGTTGTTAATATCACTAAAAATAGCGCTGTTATCAATGTAATAAATGCTGTTATCAAACTCTCCTAAAGGACTATTACTTAAATTAGCATTGCCACCAGTGCCACTATAATTACCTGCTAGTAATTCTGCTAAGTTTAAGTGTTGCCATATTCTTAAATTCTCTCTTTCATAATCACTGCTCGCACTAGATTCAATAAATCCATCACCATCACCATTGCAATAATCTGCACTTGCAGCACAATCTGTGGAAAAGAAATTATAAGCTTGGTTAAAATCTCCTGGATATTTAGTGAATTTCTCATAAAATTGGTCAATTACAATTTCATAATTATATATATTATTTATAATATTTCGATTTTCAGCTTGCTCTAATATTGATTTGCTGGCAAACACAACAGTAAAGAAACTTCCCACTATTAATAATATTATGGATAATTCAGCAAAGCTAAAAGCCTTATTGTTCTTGAAATTCATATGGATATGCAAGTAAACAACCTGTAATGGTCGAGGTTAATATATAGTCTTGGGCAGTCTCGCTGTAATAACTACCTGTGCATACTCCATTGCTATATTGAGCACCGTCAGCAGCTAAAATATTTCCAGTTCCAGCAAGACCATCATCCATTTTACTATCTATGTTTTTAGCATCTTTTGGAGTTAAGATACCGTTAAAATCAAATAAATATGAAAAAGTTAAATTGTTGCTGGCTGCATAACCATAAAAACTATATGATTGCATTGTAAATGATGAGCTATCTATAGGGCCTTTAGGACTGCTACTAGCTTTGCCTCCCATGCCAGATGAATAGTCATTTAAATAGCCAGATAAATATAAATGTTGCCAGAACCTGTTAGTCTCATCGTCATTACTATCGCTACTTGTACTTATAAGGCCGTCACCATTTCCATTGCAATAGCTTGCAACTGAGTCACAATCTGTACCAAAGAAATTATATGCGTTGCTAATATCCCCAGGTAATGCTGAATATTCTAGGTTAAAATTATGCATAGCAGACATGTAATAATTAAAATTTTTAATTACGTTGGTTAATTTACTATTATATATAATTGAACGACTTGCCGAGATAGAGGTTATAATAATAGCAATTATAGTAATAATTATGGCTAACTCGACTAAATTAAAACCATGTTTTGAATTTTTTGTCCTATAGTTTTTAGCCATTATTTCTTACTTACCATTTTATTCAACAATAATGCCCTAAATTTAAAAGGTAAAAACTTAAATAATTTCATCATTAGAATAAATAAATATGGAAATGATATTTCAAACTTGGTTTTGGTTAAAGCTTTAATAATAATTTTAGCTGCTTTATCTGCCGTGATCAAATTTGGCATGTTAAAATCATTTTTATCGGTTAATCTGGTTTTAACAAAGCCAGGATTAATTAATTGTACTTTAACATTAAAATTCATTAATTCATGATATAAGCTTTCGGTTAAGTGACTTAAAGCTGCTTTAGAAGCGCCATATATTAAAGAATTAGGCATACCAAAATATGCAGCTGAGCTAGAAATAATGCTAATTTGACTTAAGTTATTTTCTTTTGCTTCTTGCTTAAAAAAATCTAAAAAATTTAACATAGAACTAAAATTAACATTTAAGATATTATGGGCCTTATTTTGATTGTAATTTTCTAAAGACATTGGCTCATAAATTCCTGCCGCAAAAATAATGATATCTATTTTTTTGAAATTAGCTTTTACAATCTTTAATAATTCGGTAACTTGCACTTTTTTAGTTACATCACATATTTGGCTAAAATGATTACCATCTAAAGATCTGGCTAATTCTTCGATCTTATCTTTTGATCTAGCACTTAAAAATAAATTTGCCCCTAAATTAGCAAGGTTAGTAGCTAGAGCCTCTCCAATACCATAGCTAGCACCAATGATTAAGATGTTTTTTTGCTTAAAGTAATTGATGTGCATTATTTAACTTTTTGAAAAAAAATAGTTAATTTTGCAAAAGTAATACCAAATTTTTTAATTTTAGATTTATTAACTAGAATTTCATCATTAATTAAGTACATCCAATCATCAAGTGTAACTTTATATTTTGTATTTTTTTCTTTATCTACTACTAAATCTAAGACATAATTCATTTGCATTGCATTACCATATTGTGAGCCGGTAGCTATACCAATTACATCAGCTGCTTTAGCAGTGAAATTATGCTCATCGGTAAATTCGATAGTCCAAATTCTTTCACTTTCCTCACCATCATCAAAGATAAAAAATTCTTCTAATACACCTTTGCCATCTTGCCAAGTGCCAGTCATGTCAACTGTAAATCTTCGCGTAATATTACCTTTTCTATCCTCTAAAATTCCATAAGCTTTAATTTTGCCATTAAGATATTCCCTGATATCTAATTTAGGTTGATTATTTTGGTAAGTTTTAATTGCTGTACCAGCACATGAGTTAAGAAAGTTGAACATAAAAATAATATAAAAAAAGCTTTTCAATTTCATAATAAAAACAAAAAAATAATTAATCAAACTCTAGATATTTTAAAATTTTTAAATAACGACAAAGCCGCTAATAATCTAAAAATTATTGGTAAAAATATATATGAATATTTAATAAATAGATGTTGTAAATTTTCCACAGATTCTAATATACCCATAATATAAATTAAGCTACCTGATGTTAATGAAAGACTTAATTTAATTAGAAAATTAGTAATACCAAAAATAGAAGCTTCATTTTGGTTAAGTTTTTGCTCTTGAATGATATCGGTCATAATGGAATATGACAAAGTAAAATCGCCACCAAAACCAATGCCTGAAATAAAACAAATTAAAGCATATAATAATATATCACCTTGATTTACAAAAAAACAAAGAGAAAAAATAAGTATCGTAAAAAGCATGGATATTAGAAAGGTTTTAACTTTGTCACCTATTTTTTTTGATAATTTACTCCAAATAAAAACGCCAATAAATAACCCAATAAAATATAACATTAAAAACACACCAACATATTCAGCTGCATTAATAATTTTTTCAACAAAAAACATAATCAACACAGCTGGAATAGCGGCAGCTAGAGCATTATAAAAAAACATTATAAAAAATTTTCTAAGAAGCTTATTTTCAAATAGGGTAAAATAACGAAAGTTTTTATTTTCTTTACTCTCAATATTTGGCGCTTTTAGGTAAAAAAATAGTGTAAATATTAAAATTAAAACTAAATAAGTTATGCCTATAATTTTAAATGAGGTTATTTCACTATAAAACTTAAATAACAAAGCAGGAGTGACAGCTGCAACAGTTAGACCTAAAGTAAAAAATATCTCACGATAAGCGATAATTTTAGTTTTAGTATGATAATCTTTACTAAAAGAAATAGCATATGATTGATAATTAACATAAATAAAACTGTAAAAGCTGTAAGTAAATATTAAAAATACACTTAACCAAATTACAGGGTTAAAACCAAAATAAGGATTAAATAAGAAAAGAAAAGAAAGGCCAAGAAAAGGGCTTAATAACACAATTAGAAGCTTTTTCTTGCTTAAATATTTATCACTTACTATGCCAAATATAGGATCTTGAAGCGCATCAATAAATCTGGTAAAAAGCAAAATAAGACCCATTTCTTTTAATCCAATATTGAAATTATTAATATAATAATTTGGCAAATAAATATAGATGGGTAAACCAATGAATGAAATTGAAAAAGCAAGACAAGAATATGCAATTAGATTTTTATTATTTATTTTTGCCATATTTAATTTACTAAATCTTGCTGCATTTTTTTATAATGATTATGCTTATATAACCATATATCAAGAAATTTAGTTGCGTTATCTTTATTAATTATTTTTCCTGCTAATTTATTATTATAAAAAAATTGTAAGCCTTGCTTTACATTATATTTAGCTTCGAGAACATCACTCTTTAAGATATCTGGATAAATTTCAGTGAACTTATTTTTTAAATATTTTTTTTCTCTAT
>JABIRX010000002.1 GCA_018667735.1 Alphaproteobacteria bacterium
CTCCATACCCAGTTGGTTACGGAGATTTAAAACAACCCTAGTTTTGCTGGCTTCGTGAAAAAATAACAAACTTTTGTGACCACATAGCGGTTAAAAAGTTCGAACTTGGTTTATTTACAACTGATATTTAACCAACCCCCAGTTGGGGAGTAGCATTTTCAAGGGTTGCTTTAGTTCGAGAAATGGTCGGGTGGTATATTTTGTTTCTAACTTTTTGTTTCTTTTATTTCAATCTTATAAAAATGATCTAATATTATTTTCAAGATTAAAAAACCTCAAATAATATGAATAAAGAACGTCATAAATATAAAATTTCTTTTATAGAAATAAAATCAAATCAGGATATTGGCAAAACTTATGAGGTCATGAAGCAGCTAAGAAATAATCTAAATAAAAATGATTATATCAGCAATATCAATACAATGAGAGCTCATCAAAAGAGTTATACTCTGATCGGCGCTTTCCTAGAAAACCAATATATTGCAGCTGTTGGGTTCTCCTATGATTGCAGATTATCTGTAGGAAATATGATCTATATTGAAGATTTAGTGGTGGATGAAAATTATCAAAATCTAGGAATTGGTAAAGAGTTAATGGGTTATGTAGAAATGGTCGCCAAGAAGAAAAATATAAAAACTTTAGTTCTAGATTCCGCAGTTCACAGAAAAGCCGCTCACAAATTATATAACAAGCTTGGCTTTGTTAATACCTCCAATAATTATAAGAAATTTTTAGATTAATAAATGAAAAATCAGTATAACAAATTTTTATTAAATGATTCTTTGTTTGGAGCATCTTTAGTTCTTCTAGCAACTTTACTGCTTTCATTTAGGTCGATTCTGGTAAAATTAGTATATATTGAGGAAGTGACTGTAATGGACTTATTCTATTATCGTTTTCTTTTTACCTTACCTTTATTACTAGGTTTTGCTTTTTACAAAAAGAAAAAAGAGCTTTTTACTACCATTCTTAATAAGAAAATTGCTATTAGCTGCATATTAGCAGGTTTCTTTGGTTATTATCTAGCGACATTATCAGATTTTCATTCACTGAAATTAATTGATGCTAATATCAATAGAATTATATTATACACATTTCCCGCTTATGTTTTAATATTAAATTCAGTTGTTGAAAAAAGGCTTCCAGGAGCTAGAGATATATTCTTTTTTGCATTGGTACAAATTGGATTATTCTTTGTTTTGGGAGGATTTAATCTTTCCCTAACATCAACCAATAAAACAGGAGCAGTTTTGGCCTTACTTGCTGCTATCAGCTATTCAATATATATTATCATTAATCAACAAACTGGCAAGAAAATTGGTAGCATTTTATTTACTACTTATGCAGTAACATTTTCCTTTATATTTATAAATATTCACTTTTTTATAGTTTTTAATCCTGAAGTCAGTAATGCTATTTCAAATAAAGGTTTCATCATAATTGTCATTATGGCGATATTTTGTACATTTATGCCATTATTGTTAATAGCGGAAGGGATAAAAAGAATAGGAGCTTCTAGATTCGCACTACTCAACACATCTGGGCCGGTAATGACAATATTCTTCTGCTTTATAATTTTAGGAGAAACAATGACATATCAGCAAATTATTGGGTCTATCTTGATAATAGGAGTTTTATATATTGCTGAAAAAAATAAAAAGAAAAGTTAATAAAATGGTAAAGTTAACAGGGAAATGTTTATGTGAATCTATAGAATATAGTTATGAAGGTAGAATGGGTGATGTTATCAATTGCCATTGTTCAAAATGCCGTCGTTGGCATGTTTCTGCATTTAGAACTAGAGCAACAATTGAAAAAAGAGGTTTTAAGTGGATAAAAGGAGAAAATCTTCTCTCTTACTATGATTCCTCTAGAAATATTACCAAAACTTTTTGTAAGAATTGTGGCTCAAATTTAATTAGTATTTACAAAGATAATGATAATATCTTAGGTTTGCCTTTGGGAGGGGTGGAAGGAGAATTTGAAGATAGACCAAAATATCATATTTTTACAAATTCTAAGGCTAAATGGCATAAAATTACTGATAAGTTGGAACAACATTAATTAAAAATATACTCTAAAATCCCCATATTTCCTCTTGCTCTTGCCAAATTTCTGGTGCCTTTTTAGCAAAAATATCCTGCAATCTTAATTCTCTTGGTGCTGTTCCGTTAACAATGGCTTCAACAATTTTTGGTGAAATAAAGTTAAGGCGATAAACTTTGGTGGCGTGAGAATTTGAAACTTCCTCATTTCTGGCTATTTCAGATAAAGAATTAATTGGATTACTCTCATCTTCAATTATGGTTTTCCATTGATAGGCTTTGGCAAAAGCTTTTTGCTTGGCTCTGACCTTGTGACAAAATTAACATTGCTGCTCCACCTCTTTTCCTTATTTGCAATGGCACGAATATTTGGATGATATTTTCATCAATTTGCTTTCTTTCTATTTCTAAATTTTCCATTTTTTACCCATTAATTTCGTTATTAAGTGAATTTAAACCCTGCTTGTAAATATTGATATTCATGCCATCTGGGTTGATGGTAATATCTCTAACTAGAAGATTGATGATTCTTGCTTGCTCTGGCGGGAATAATTCATCCCAAACTTTATTGATTGATTTTGTGCTGCTTTGCAATTCAAAAACATCAGAGGTTACATCTTCAAGCTTAAAAAGTTTTTCAATATCAAGAGTATTGTTGAATATATATTCCTTGTTAAGCAGCATTAGGATACAGCTATTAATTTTATATCCAGCCTCAGTAAAAACGGATAATTGAAAAGATAGATCATTTAAGTGACTAGGTTTGCCACTAGTTGATCCTTTTACTTCAATTAAATCCCAGCCATCTTCATTTTTGCTTTTTTGCAAAATATCTATTCTTGCTTGTGAAAAATTATTACTTTAAGCAGTTGCCTCAAAGATTATATTGTGATTTCGGCTGATTAATTCTTGGGTAGATAAAACGGCTTTTTTGATATCAAAATAATTATCATCTGCCTTAACTCCATTTGAGAAATATTTTCTTGCAAGTTCATTAATTTCATTTCCAGACTCAAATTTAGATTCTAGCTTTTCGTCAATTGACAGCTTTAAATCTTTGCGATTTTTAAAAAACCACAAAGACTTTGAGCATTGTAGACCTTTTATGTAATCTGTTTTTGAGAGCTGCGCTATTTCCATATCACATCTTATAAGTGTTTACTGGTTGCCCATCATTTAAAAGCTCTAAATATTTCTTATAGATAAATATTTTATGTCGCTCTTTTTTTGTCACCTCCTGCACAATTCCTAAATATTCTAAACTTTCCATATTACGAATTATTGTCGGTAGGGAAATGCCACATTCTTCTTTTATTTTAGAAGTATTAGTAATTGGGCTTTTTTTTAGATATTTATAAATTGCTAGAATTGCTGGGGTACATTTATCTGATGTTTCAATAATTTTGGAATCATCGTTAAATAGGTTAATTATATCTTTGGCTGTCCCCACTGCATTATTTGAGGTTTTTTCAACGCCAATTAAAAAGAACTGGATCCAAGATTCAAAATCTCCAGTTTCTCTAATATTTTGTAAGTGATTATAATATTCTTGTCTATTGGCTTTAAAATATAGGCTAAGATAAAGAGATGGTTGTTTTAAAATTCCATCATTACAAAGCATTAAAGTTATTAAAAGCCTTCCAATTCTGCCATTACCATCTAAAAATGGGTGGATAGTTTCAAATTGCACATGAGCAATTGCAGCTCTTATTAAAATTGGCATTTTAGTTTTTTCATCATGAAGAAATTTTTCAAAATCATCTAAACATTCCATCAATTTTTCTGCAGGAGGTGGTACAAAGATTGCATTTCCAGGTCTTGATCCTCCTATCCAGTTTTGAGAATTTCTAAACTCTCCAGGGTTTTTATTATTACCTCTAGAGTTATTCATTAATTTTTCATGAGCCTCACAGATGAGTCTTAGTGATAAAGGTAGTTTTTTTAATCGATCAATAGAATAATTCATCGCTGCCACATAAGAAGAAACTTCCGTAACATCATCAAATAGATTATTTGGTGATTGTTGGTTATTTTCAAAAAGAAGAAGATCGGAAAGAGAAGATTGAGTTCCTTCAATTTGCGAAGATAAAACCGCTTCTTTTCTAACGTACATATAAAGAAACAAAGCTGGATCTGGCAAAACCAGACTAATTCCATCTAAGCGACCAAGAGCGGTATTTGCCTTGTCTAGCAAAGGATAAATCTCACTCAAATCAATTGGCGGCTCTGGTGGTAAGTTACTTGGAATATAGCTATTAAAAGACTCTCCACTAACTATGGAGCTTTTAACATATTTGCCGATTCTATCTTTTTTTATGTCCTTCTTAGATGGGGTGCTTTTATTTTGCATATTAACTTTAAATAAAGAATTTATCTTAAAACATTACTTAAAGACATTTTAACTAACGTCTATGAAAGTTGCAAGTAATTAAGTAAAGAAAAGTTGATATTTCGTTATTTGATAAAAATTATGTAATGCGGGCATTAGTTAGCATTTTTTTGATGAATAGATTTTTGTAAAAAAGCCACGCCCGTCCCAACAGGCAAAAAATCACGAACTTTTTAACCAAGTGGTAAAGCCTTGTAAAACAAGGATTCGAACCCGATGGAAAAAGTTAGCAATGGGGTTCACACGCTGAGCCATAATAAACAAGCCTAGCGTAAGCTGGGTTTTTTTATTATAGGATGCCTAAGGTGAAAACTGGTAAGAGGTTGACACATGACGGAAAAATAGCAGAGCTTTTTTGAATAATTTGGAGATTGAGTAATTCATTAGGAGATGCCCGTAGGGTGAAGAAACACCTTAGTGTTTCTGAATCAATCCTTCCCGGGGAGACATTTTACATCTTTCTAACTCTCCTAAAATTGGTAATTTTATCAATTCACAAATCCCTTAAAACCCCAGTAATTAAAGGCTTTCAGCCCGTTTTAATTTTCCAGACCAGTTGCATTTTTGATCTCCTCTTTCATAAAAAACACTAATTTCCACCCCAAATTGGCTTGCGCTACCCTTCCGTTTCTATCTTTCTCCCCTACCAGTTGGCTTTGGTGATTTGATTTTCAATTGGCACCCAAGAGTCACCTTCCATGTTTTTGCATAAAATATCAGCTCTAAATGGCCCTATATCTTGTTCCTTGGCTTCTAGCTCTATAGGGGTTCTAAGTCTTTTGGAAAGCAATCCTAGCCTCTTCTCTTCAGCAAGCCCAGTAGTAAAGTCATGAGCTTCATTATCCCACATCTCTTTTAAAATAATTTTCTTCAACGCTCTAGCTTACCACCATGTGAGTAATACTAATTATAAGCCAACTTGAGTGTCTTTACTTTTTCCGAAATCTGGCCGCTATTGCTTAGCATCTACTTGGGTTGATACAGCACCACTTTACTGTTCCAGAAATAATTTAAAGTTATAAGAGGTAATATAAAAGCCTCTGTCTAGGTAAAATTTATGCGTTGCTGTTCTTTGTTTGCCAGAATCTAATACCACAGCCTTGCATCTCTCTTCTTTTGCTGTTTCTATAACCTGTTTTAATAGACTACCACCTATTCCCTATTCTCTTAATTTTTCATCAACTACTAAATCATTTATATATATCATTTTACCACCAACAGCAAGCCTGTAATCAGGAGTATATCCTATAGCACTGATACATTCTCCTTCGTTTTTAAAACGACCTAACAATTGGTAATTCTTAATATGTAAGTAGAGTTGAAGCAAGCTCTTTATATTGATAAGCTTAATTTGCAAAACTTTAGTATCAATTACTACTTTCTGTAGCACATTATAAGTTTTCTACTGCCTTTATATAGCTAGTGTAAATATTATTTAAGCTAAAGTAGTTACCTATTAATCTTTGATATGCCAAGTTTGATAATATATTTTTGTTGTAACTCTTCTAATAAACGATGCATATTATCTAATTCGCTCAGCATAAGATTAATATCATGCGGGCTATCATGCTTATTTTCAAAACACATGTTAGTTTTATTTAGATTTTCAATCTTAACAACTACATCTTTTAAATCTTTTAAAGCAATCATAGACTAATATATTTTTTGTTTTATTCTAGCTAAACTAGCATAATAAAATAAATACTGAAATAAGAAATAGTAAAGATATACAATTACATCATAAGCAGAACTGATCACATGAGTCTTAACCAAAGTTTTTATTACAAGAAAAATCGTTTACAACAATTAAAATGCTTCTATTACACTGCTTTATTAGGTCAGCCAACAAAAGCGGCAAGCACTCTGGGCATTACTCAATCTGCTGTATCGATGCAAGTAAAATCTTTGGAATCAGATTTAAAAACCCTTCTCTTTCATAGAAAGCAAAAAAAACTTTCTTTAACTTATAAAGGGAAAATTTTTTATGACATAATTACTCCGCACATACAAGCAATAGAAAGCGTAATAGACATATTCAACAAACAAGTTGAATATAACGAGAACAACGTAATAAATATAGCAGCAAATCATGTCAGCATCTCTTACATATTGCCCGAGTATTTATGTAAAATGCAATCTTATAATAATAACATCAAATTTAAAATTAAGAATCTTGCATGGCAAGAAGGTATACAAGCATTATTAGAAAACAAACTAGAATTTATTATATATCCTTGCCAAGCAAATAAAATTCCATCTGAATGTGACTTTTATCCTATAAGAATGTCTCAACCCATTTTATTATTAGAAGCTAATCACCCTCTAGCTAAAAGAAAGGATATATCCTTATCCGAAATATCTAATTATAATTTAATCAGAATAGACAAAGAGCTAATAACCCTTCCAGCATTTGAAGAAATAATCAATGCACATAATTTAAAAACTAATACAGAATTCGAAAATGCTGATTGGGAGATTTTAAAAAAATTTGTTAAAGCAAAAATTGGCGTAGCAATTATTTCCAATATCTGCTTAGAAAAAGATGATAATTTAATTGGAATACCTTTAACTCAATATTTTCCTGAAATGATTTATGGTATTTTAATAAAAAAAGGTACACAATTAAGTCAATGTCAAAATTATTTTTTTAATTTAATAACAGGTAACGACAATGCGCCAGATTCAAAGAAAATTTCTACCCTTATGTGATATTATTCAAACTATTCCAAAAAGCAGAGCTAGCAGCCTTTTAGATGGAAAACAATTTAGTTCGTCTGCAACAGAAAAGTTTATACAATATTTAAAGAAAACATCAAAACCCGAATTCAAAACTATAAATAGCGAAGCATTTCCAGCAGATTTATCTTTAGAAAGCTTCAATCAAGCTGCTAGGTTAGCAAGAGTTTCCCAACATCAACCACCAGATTTTTTCAATCCATATCCGGCCAAAATAATCACCTCAGCAAAAGAACCTCTAATAATAAATTATGGCAAGCAAGGTTTAAGTCCAAATAATAGCTATCCAAAACCAGATAATTTACTTACTGACAAATTAGAACTGCCTCTTGGAAGCCACATTGTTTCTATACCAGCCCTAACCCCTTTTAATTTTGAGACAAGTTGTAAGCAAACATTACTTATGCCAATTGAAGGAGCTTGCATAACCAGTATACCCAATGTTAAGAATGCTTTAAATGCGATGGAAACTCAAAAATTATATGAATTTGAGCCAAGGATAGCAGAAATGATTTCAGCGCAATTAGCATTGGAAATATTTTCTAATCCACATAAACAAAAATTTTATGAAGAGGATACTTCAATAAAAATGGTTCCAAGTAACGAGAACCATTCAAGTGGTACATTGATGCGTTTCAAGGGTAAGCAAGCTGCTGAGGACACTACTCCAACACATTTTCACCCTGGCGAAAGATGTTTATTTATCTTCACAACTGAACAACCAGCATCAGCTACACTAAGCAGCTGTGGCATATATGAAAACCCTAATGATCCATCTTCACCTAAAAGAACTCTAGATTTCTCTCCTAATTCTTTACATATCCTACGCTTTCCACCCTACACTCACCATAAATTTCACGGTGAGTTTTTAGCTTTCAGCGTACATCCTTATGAAACACCAGATGTAATAGCAAAAATGTATCAAGCAAAAGATAATGAGGGAGGATTTTTAGGCATGAGCACTATCTTGTCTGAATGTAGCAATGACAAATATAGTAAAGGTGGTAAGTGGGAAATAGGTGGATTGGAAAAAAAGACACAAATCTCAAAATAAATTTCATTAATTACACTTAATTTAAACTATTTTATTTATCTCCCCAAATAAAAGGTTATTATAGCATCTGCGCAATGTACAAGTTGCTCGCTTTTTACCTAAAATAGGCATTTAACATGTATAATTTATGTCTAAAACAAGAATTATGTTACTTTAGAAGTGCAACTCAAATTACAGACAATTTGTTTGAAATATAAGAGCCAAGCTGATATAAGCTAAATTCATGCAAATAAAAACCCATCTAAATGATTACACTTTACGGCATTAAAAATTGTTCAACTGTTGCAAAAGCAAATAAGTTTTTAATAAATAACAATATAAATTATAACTTTCATGATTATAAAAAATTAGGTGTAACTCAAGATCTAATTACCTTATTCATCAATGAATTTACTTGGCAAAAAGTGATAAATGCAAAGGGCACAACATATAGAAAGCTCGCAGATGAGCAAAAACCCACAAATGCAGCCGAAGCAATTAAAATTGCGCTTGCCAATCCATCTATCATAAAAAGGCCCATAATATTTAGTGATAAACATAAAATATTAGGCTTTGCTGAAATGGAATATCTAAAATTATTATCTTAAATGATAAAATCTACCAATCATTGCCAAAATAAAGACCCTAAGCAAATTCTAAAAGAAATATTTGGTTACAGTAACTTTAAGGGGCAGCAAGAAAATATTATTAATAATGTAATAGCGCAAAATCACAGTTTTGTTTTAATGCCAACAGGAGGGGGTAAATCTTTATGTTATCAAATACCCTCAATGCATCTGCCTGGTCTTGCTATAGTTATTTCACCTTTAATTGCCTTAATGCAAGATCAGGTACAAGCTTTGCAGCAACATGGTGTAAATGTAGAAACTATAAATTCTGCTATTTCTTACGATAAAATCTGTCAAATCAAAACTATGCTTAAGGAGGGTTCTTTAAAAATATTATATGTAGCTCCTGAAAGGCTTTTAATGGAAGATTTTCTGGATTTATTAGCAAATGTTAAAATATCTCTTTTTGCTATAGATGAAGCACATTGTGTATCTCAATGGGGTCATGATTTTAGGCCAGTTTACGCTAAACTTTCCCTATTAGCCGAAAAATTCCCAGACACCCCAAGAATAGCTCTAACTGCAACAGCGGATGAAGCCACTAGGAAAGATATTATTGAAAGGCTAGAATTACAAAATGCGCAACAATTTGTTGATAGTTTTGATCGCCCAAATATCAATTATACAATTACAGTAGCTAATAATCCTAAAAAGCAGGTTATTTCTTTTATAAAAAATAATCACCAAAACCACTCAGGAGTAATTTATTGTGTGTCCCGCAAAAAAACAGATGAATTAACAGCATTTCTTAAAGCAGAAGGTTTTAATGCTTTATCTTATCATGCTGGTATGGATGCGGTGCAAAGAGCTGAAAATCAGAAAGAATTTCAACAACAAGAAAATATTATTATGGTTGCAACCATTGCTTTTGGCATGGGTATTGATAAACCGGATGTAAGATTTGTAGTGCATATGAATGTACCAAAAAGCATAGAAAGCTATTATCAAGAAACAGGAAGAGCGGGAAGAGATGGGTTGACCGCAAATGCTATTATGTTTTATGGCTTAAATGATATTGCAATCCAAAGAAACTTTATTGAAAGTTCTGATGCACCAGAGCAGCAAAAGAGAATAGAAAGGCAAAAACTAAATTATCTTTTAGGGTTATGCGAAGCTACAAGATGTAGAAGACAAATTCTTTTAGAATATTTTGGTGATAATTGTAAGCCATGTAATAATTGTGACACATGCATTAATAAACCACTAACATTTGATGCAACCATCATAGCACAACAAGCGTTATCTTGTGTTTATAGAACGGGTCAAATATTTGGCATCAACTATTTAATAGATGTTTTAACTGGTGATGATAATCAAAGAATCAAAAATTTTAATCATGACAAGCTAAGAGTATTTGCAATTGGCAAAGAACATTCTAAACAAGAATGGCAAAGTATCTTTAGGCAATTAGTTGCGCAAAATTTCTTAAAAGTAGATATGGCAAATCATGGTGGTATAAAAATCACCAAAGAGGGTTATAATTTTCTTAAAGAAAAAGGAACTTTAGAGCTAGGTAAATATGTAAAAATTAAAACTAATAAAGAAAAAACCAAAGTTAATTTAAACTTAGACCATAAAGAAGATAATTTATTTAAAATTCTAAAAGCAAAAAGATTAGAAATAGCCAAAGCAAAAAACCTTCCACCTTATGTCATATTTCATGATAGAGCACTTATAGAAATGTCTAAGCTAAAACCAAATTCTCTAGCAGAGATGTTGAATATTAATGGCGTTGGACAAGCAAAAATAGAACGCTATGGCGAAGAATTTTTAGCTGTTATTAGTGATAATCAACATTAATACTGATCTACAAATTAAATATGTTTATTTTGAACAAGATTTATTACCTTACCGAATTTTTTACTTTAGAGTTTCTTATTAAGAAAATTAAAAGCTGCCAGAATTAGTAATAATCTGTTCAAAAACACCTACTACTTTAAATGTTTCTAATTCATCATTTGTTAGCTCAAGATTTGCAAAGCTAGAATCGTATGACTTTGGCTTTAGAGTAATAGATCGATGCTCAAAGCCATCCTCATCAGCGTATTTTGTGCTATGATACTCTTTAACTGTATAGGATGAGCCAAAATCTGAATCTTGTATATTTGAGCTTTCAACTAATACTATTTTACCATTTCTACTACCCCCAGAGTCTTTGCTAAATATACAATAAGATCCATTTGGAATGATTTTATTCATAGATTCACCTACTATCTGACATATGAAATAATCTTTATTAATTTTAAAATTATCAGGCGCTTTAACCCACTGCATTTCATCTATTTGTTGCAATTCGCTAAAACTTCCCGCACTAGCTCTTAAATCATAAAATGGTATTGCGTTTATAAAAGGTTTAATGTCATAGGTTAAAAACACAATATCTGGAATAGATATTTTGCTTTGAAATTTATTAATATAAGTTTCAAAATACTTTTGCAAATTCTCATCACAAGCATAGATATAAGTTCCCTTTATACCTCTTAGCATTATTGTTTTATAGATATTGATAATATAACTCTTTAAATCTTTTGGGTCTTTTATAGATTTTTTACCATTTTTATCAAAATAATATTCTGGCTTAATAAAAATTTTTTTACTTATGGGGTCGTAAGAAATTTCATTTCCAAATATTATTGCGCAATAATTTAAATCATAACCTTGAACTGTGTGAATACATCCAACTTCATTTATTGCGTTATCAGAATTGATCCAATCTTTGTCTACACTATTCCAAGTTAACTCACAATTACCAATTTTAATATCCTTTAAATTGCTATCATACTTTGACACCCACTTCCAAGAAAACCCCGCTATTATTCTTGCTAAGCCATGATTATCATTTTGAATTTTTATTTGCTCTATCATTTCTTCCAGATTATCAAATAGCAGCAAATTATAGCTATTGTGATGAAACTTTTCACTTGTTTTATTTAATTTATTTTTTAATAACAAATTTATAAATTCAACATAATCATTACCTGCCTTAACTCTAAATTGAGATTTTAATTTTAATGTGGCATTATGCTTAATCAGGCTTTTGAAAATTTCCGCTGATATATCAGTTGGTTTAATTGATTGATTTTCATCATAAAATAAAATTGTAGATTTTGCTTGTAGCAATACCCAGTCTAGTTCAGTTGCATTTTTAGGATCAAGACCAAGAATTTCACAACTTTTGTCAAATGCTTGATAATTTGTAAGGTTAACCCTCCTTTTTAAACGATGCGCTTCATCAACAAGAAGCAAATCAAATTTATTTCGCGAAACCTCAGATGGAGAAATCACCATATTTTGTTTTAGACCTTTAATATTTTTAAAGATTCTTTTTAGAGTTTTTCTAAAAGAAGCCATCGGCACAACTAGGCCCATTTTGATATCTGGATATATAGCTTTGATTTCTTTTACATATTTTATAATTTCATCTTCTAGCACACCAAACTCTTTTAAGCTATAATCATTTATGTTAGCAGTTAGTAGTTTAAAAAGAAAAACAGCCAAAATAGATTTACCAGTCCCTGCCCCACCTTCAATAATAATAGTTTGTGCCTTTTTTTGCGCAAATTGCTGTAATATTTTTAAAAGTCCTTGAGTTTGATCATTATTAAGGGATTTATATGGGGAATATTTAAAAACATCAGAATTTTCAATATGCTCAAGAGATTTTTTAACTATACCTTGCGCTCTTAATTTATCCCATATTATTGTAAATATTTCCCAATAAACTTCTTCTTTTTGGTAATAATTATGATTTGCAAGACCTAGATTACCATTTAGTAATTTAAAACTATCTTCGCCAGACAAGTATTTTATTAAATTAGACTCTAAATCAAGGGTAGCTGATTTATTGAATTTATTACTGGTAATAATATTAACAAAATCCAACTCTTGTTTAAATTCATTTTTTAAATGTGCATTCATTCTGGTAACAACATCTGTAGTTTCACCTACATATGCTATTTTTTTATCAGTTTTACTTCCCTCTATGATATAGATTAAGGGCCATAAATTTTGCGCAAAGTAATTATCTTGCAAGCTAGCAGCAATATTTTTAGTAAAACTATATTTTACTAATTCAACTCCAGGCCTACTCATAATTGGTTATATTTTTTGTTAGTTCCTATAGCTTTTTCTATGGGGTATTTTTGCTGGTTTTTTGCTATTTTGGCGGTGATAATTTTCTCTAAATCTAATTTATAATTTTCAGCAAGTAACAAACCATAACAAAATATATCTGCTAACTCTTCTTTGATTTTTTCTAAATCTGCTTCTTCTGCAGATTTCCACAAAAAATTTTCTAATAATTCAGCAGATTCTATGTTAAGAGCAATAGCTAAATCTTTTGCATTGTGGAATTTCTTCCAATCTCTTTTATCCCTAAACTCTAATAATTTTTCAGTTAATTTAGTAATGTCGGTCATTTTAAGGTGATATGTTTTCTTTTAACTCTAAAATAAATACTACTATACTAGCAAAAAGCAATTTTTTGCTTTGTAATGTTTAGCCAGCAATTAAATCAAAATACTAATATTTATTTTATGTGAGATATTCAAATTTTTCTTTCTCACCTAATTGTCTTAACATTACAAACTCTATCTATCATTAGCGCAAATAAAGATGTTAATTTGCAATCACAGCTATTGCTAAAAGCTCTGATTCATCCAGTGACAAAAATTTATGCTAAGCGTTATTTTAATTACATTATATAAAAATCAACGAAATTTCCTCATATAAATAGCTGATTGAGTAATCGAGATTAATTGCTATATTTACTTTATAAAAAACAAATAAACTTATGTATCCTTTAAATTATATTGAGCCCGTTTTTCGTCCACCAAGTGAGTGGCGATCTTTAATTTTGCAAGTTACAAATGGTTGCTCTTGGAATAAATGTACATTTTGTGATATGTATAAAGATGAACAAAAACGTTTTAAGCCAAAAGCTATCACAGAAATAGAAGCAGAATTAAAATTAATTACGCAAAATAATTATCCAATCAAAAGAATATTTCTAGCAGATGGTGATGCTATGAGCCTTTCAATGCGCAGATTGACTGAAATTTTAGAGTTAATTAATAAATATTTCCCAAATTTACAAAGAATATCATCTTATTGTTTACCTAGAAATTTATTAAAAAAATCTGTAGCAGATTTAACTGAATTAAAAAAATTAGGTTTACAAATTCTTTATGTTGGTTGTGAAACTGGAGACACTGAATTATTAAGTATAATTAATAAAGGTGAAACTTTTGCATCATCATTAGCTGCCCTGCAGAAAATTAAGGCGGCAGAAATTAAAAGCTCAGTGATGATTTTAAATGGTCTTGGTGGTTATAAATATTCAAAGCAACATGCACTAAAATCTGCAGAATTAATGAATAAAGCGCAGCCAGAATATCTCTCCACCTTAGTTTTAGAATTTCCTTTAGGGTCTTCGCGTTTTGAAAAATCTTTTAATGGCGATTGGCAGTTTCTTACTAAGTTAGAATTATTTCAAGAAATGAAAATTTTAATGGAAAATCTAAATTTAAATAAAACAATTTTCCGCAGTGACCACGCATCAAACCACCTAATATTAAAAGGAATTTTAGGCCGAGATAAGGCAAGAATTTCAAATGAAATTAATCTGGCAATAAAATTAGTTAGTTAAAATTTGATGCAAAACAAACATTTCATTATCACATGTTAAAGATAAATATCTTTAACATCTACTATCTTACCAAATCAAAACAACCAAAGCTTTATTACTAGATTATCTATTTTAAGCTAAATGATAAATTTATTGGTTTAATGTTAAACAAACCTAATATTTGCGTAGGTTTTTATTACTAAGAGCTTAGAAAAAGCTTGATAAATTTTTAATTAACCAATGATTTTAACCAATTATTGCAGTTAATTACTTTAGGATCATTAGCTTTTTGCAATATATAATAATTAAAATCTGTATGATAATTAATATTTAACACATTCACTAATTCTTGATTTTTAATCATGTTTGTTACTAAAAAATCAGGCACAAAAGCGATGCCAACATGATTTTTTACTGCCTCTATAATCATGAAAAAATGTTCAAAGCTAATTTGCTTTAACTGATTCATATCAATCGATTTTTCTTTAAGCCAATTGGTAAAAATATAGGGCCTTGCCCCATGTAAAATAATATTTTGCGCTTTAAGGTCAGCAATATTAGATATTTTTGTTGCTATTTTTCTAGATGAAATCATCAGCATTTTTTCAGCTGCTAATTTAATGTTATTAAAGTTGGAAAATTTATGCTGACTACATCTTATATAAATATCAGCTTCTCCTTTTATTAAATCAGCATTATCGTCACTAGCTTTGATATTAATATTAATATTCTTACCATATTTTTCTTAAAAAGAGGCAATGTTGGGCGCAACTAATAATGAACTTATAGATGGTGAGATATTAAGCTGTAAGATGTTTAATTTATGATCAAATCTAATATTATTTGTAGATTCATGAATCTTATTAAAAATAACATGAACATCTTGATAATATCTTAAGGCCTTTGCTGTTAGAACTAATCCTTGATGAACCCTTTTAAATAAAATAAAACCTAAATATTGCTCTAATAATTTTATCTGCCTACTTATTGCCCCTTGTGTGACAAATAATTCATCTGCCGCTTTGCTAAAGCTAAGATTTCTTGCTGCTGCTTCAAAAGCCTTTAATGCATTTAATGGTGGTAGATTTCTCTTCATGTTAATTATGAGTTTTGCTCAAGCTAAAAGGAAAATTACTAGCTTGTCAAATAGGTAGTAAAAACTTAAATATATTTAGTATTATTAGATAATCATCAAAAAGATAAAATTATGTCCCTACAACCTTTTCATTTGGCTATAACAGTAAATAATATTAAAAAAGCAGAGCATTTTTATAGCAAGATGCTTGGTCTAAAAAAAGGCAGATCTGCCAAAAATTGGATAGATTGGGATTTTTTTGGTCATCAGTTAGTAACCCATCTAAATGATGGTGCAGAAAATCAATTAGCAGCCCTAAATTTAGTGGATGGTAAGAATGTTCCAGTACCACATTTTGGTGTAGTACTAGAATGGAGTCAATGGCATGAATTTGCTGAACATCTACAGGCAAATAATATTGAATTTATTATTAAACCTCATATCAGATTTAAGGGCGAAGCAGGAGAGCAAGCAACTATGTTTTTTGCTGACCCAGCGCAAAAT
The DNA here is from genome assembly GCA_018667735.1 of Alphaproteobacteria bacterium. Classification (NCBI taxonomy): domain Bacteria; kingdom Pseudomonadati; phylum Pseudomonadota; class Alphaproteobacteria; species Alphaproteobacteria bacterium. The sequence continues at coordinate 16,038 of JABIRX010000002.1, forward strand.
ATGTTAGAATTTAAAGCTTTCAAAGATAAATCTCTGCTTTTTGCTAAGTAGTAATGATAAACTTATATTAAAAAAATAAATCAAATTTAATAGAGCTATACGCTAAAATAATTAGATATGTTTAATTTATAAATTTTACTTCTTTAGAATATATCTTGTGAGCCATAGCTTCATTTTTTGTGCTATTTTAAGGAAAAGATTTTCATCTAAAAGAGCTACAGCATAAAGCCCCATACCTAAACACATGGCTTAAACTATGCTATTTTTCAGTTCCTAGAAATTTAAAGATAAATAATAGTAAAAAGTAAAACTAACTTTTTGGTAAAGTTAATCTGATGTTAATCAACAGCTTCACTAACCAAAATAATCTTAAAGTGTTCACCTAGTTTACTTGTTATTAAACTCTTTTTTTTATATTTTTTAGATATAATTTTTAATCTGAGCTACAATTGTTAAAATTTAGATATTCGTAATAATTATCATTATAAAAGCTTTAAATAGATCTGCTTTTATATTTTAATATATCATGTTTATTCATTAGTTTTTAACTAATAAATAAGATTTACAGATAGTTACTTTTTACATTTTATATCGAATATTTATTTATATTTAGAGTTAACAATTTATAATAAAAAAGCCTCAAATATTGTCTCTTTATCTAATGCTCACAAATAAATTAATAAGTAAAATTAACCAAATTTCTTTAAATGCTGGGCTACTTATTTTAGCATATTATAAAAATTATGAGAATCTTGTAGTCACGCAAAAAAATGACAATTCTCCTGTTACTGAAGCTGATTTAGCTGCTAATAATTTTATTATAAAAGAGCTAAAAAAATTATTTCCTGATATAGATATTGTTTCGGAGGAAAATAATGAAGAAGCTAATTTGCTCGCTGCAAAAAAAAATGAATATTTCATGGTTGATCCTTTAGATGGTACTAACTCATTTATCAAACATTCTGATGAGTTCACCGTAAATATAGCATTTATTCAAAATAAGAAAGCTATATTTGGTTCAATATATTTACCAGCAAAAGATATTTTATATTTCACTGATGAAGCTAATATTGCTTATAAAACAGAAAAATTTAGTTTGGGAAATAATTTAACAAAAAAAATTTTAAGCACTAGGAAAAGTAATATCACTAGGGTAATTTGCACTAAAAGAGAACCTGAAAGATCAGAGATAATTAAAAATTTAAAATCACGAGACATTCAAACTAAAGATTTGATTTCAGTCGCTAGTTCTTATAAATTTTGTTTAATTGCAGAAGGCAAGGCAGATTTATACCCTAGGAGAGCAAATATTAACGCATGGGATATTGCAGCTGGCCATGCAATTCTAAATGCAGCGGGGGGAAAAATCATTAATTTAGATAATAATTTGGAGTTAATCTATAATTTTCATTATAATTTCAAAATACCCCTTTTTGAATGTTCTAATTTTTCAAAATAAAAGAAAATAATGTGATTTTTTCTTGAGATTATCATAATTAGCTATAATATTCATTTTCTATTAAAGGAGAGGTGGCCGAGTGGCTTAAGGCGACGGTTTGCTAAATCGTTATACGGGTCCTCCCGTATCGTGGGTTCGAATCCCATCCTCTCCTCCAGTTTTTAAATTTAGAAAACCACAAAAAACAAAGTGATTATTACTTTGTAAGTTCAATAAAAAGACTATATTTGATTCAATTTATTTACCTGTGTAAGATATTTTATATTATACAGATGAAAATAATAATGCCTGCAAAATAAAAATTACAGTAAAAATAATACGCAAAAAACGACAATATAAGTATCAATAAAAACTAACAAAGCTAGAATAATTTGCACCAAAAGAGAGCCTAAAAAATAAGAAATAATTGCAGATTTAAGATTACGTAATATTCAAATTCAAAATTTACTATCTGTATCAAGCTCATATAAATTTTGTTTAATTGCAGAAGGTAAGGCACATTTACACACAAGAAGAGCAAATATTAAAGCATGGGATATTGCAGCTGGAGATGCAATTGTTAATGCTGCCAGTGGAAAAGTGATAAACCTCCATGATCAGCAATAAGTTACATATAATTTTAAAATACTATTTTTTGAGTGTAGCTAGTTAATTACAGATTTATTCTGAATTGATTGCTATCATAACTTTTATACTAAATAATAACACACAGCTTTATTGCCAACAGTTAACAAGATTTTAGCTGTATAAAGCCCATCTAATTGGCAAATTAAGCTTTGCTGTCAATATTGCTTCACTTCTATCTTTTGCTTGCAAAAGTTTTTCAGTCCTCCACCACCTCTATGGAGCATGAAGATGTTTAAATCACACAGCACCAGATTGATTTTTTATTTTTTTTGATTCTTCAAATAAATTCTCTAATTGCTTTATTTGAAGTTGTGGAGAAAATTTTTTTATTAATTTTTTCTGAGCATTACTAACTAACTTTTCTCTATAATCTGGTTGTCCTAACAATTGAGATATTTTTCCATACCACTCATTATCATCTACCAACAAACCACACTCATCAGCACATTCATCTACATAAACATTATGATTAGAAGCAATAACAGGTATACCACAAGCAGTATATTCACACCATTTTAAATTGGATACATTGTTGTTAAATTTGATCTGATCACTAAGAAAAATTAAGCCTATGTCCCAATTTCTTTTGGAAAGGAAGGATATAAAATGTTCATAATTTTGTATTTTTGGATAAATGGTAATTCTATTACAAAAGCTTTCAAACAAGTCTTTCAATAAAGTGAACTCACCTATTATTTCTATTTTTACGTTCTTATGCCCTTCTAAAATTTTTTTCAAATGGGGTTGAGCCATATCAAAATCTTTTTGATGAGAAGCAGAACCATAATAACCAATTGTTAAGTTATCATCCTTTTTTACATATTTATTTAGTATATTAAAGGAAGCGTTTATATCACCAGCAAATATTGGTGGTATATTTGCAAATTGCATTTGCAAAGTCTTTTTCAACCTGCGATTTGAAGCATAAATTATATCACTATTTTGAACACAATAATGAAGATTATTTTTGATTTTATCCTGATTAAAATATTTAAAATATCTCTCTCCTATGTGTTCCGGAATATTAAATAGATCATCATCTAAATGAAAAATTAATGGTATATTCATCTGCCTAGCTTTACTAAACACTAATTCTAAGCTACCAATGTATTCCCTTGATATAATCACTACATCTGGACATTCTTTTTCAATGAAAAAACATATTTTCTCTTCAGATATTTTACTATCAAATATTGTTACCCCATGATCATTTGTTGGGTATCTTAATAGTGGACTTACAAAACTTATATGAGCTGTAGCTCCATAATTCTGGCAGATAACGAAAGCCTTATATTTTGTAATTTCAAAATTATCTGATCTAAAAGCAAAAACAGGTTGCTTCTTCATATCTTTGAAGTTTTTTTCATATATTTTATTTTTAATAATCGTAGTTATATTACTAACAGCGTCTGTGGATACCAAATTATTAGCCAGAAACTTGCTGTTTCCATCCTCTATTTTCTTTAAATAATCTTTGTTATTATTTGTTACGGCAGCTACAAAACTTTGCAAACCTGATTGATTTAAAATAACATTAGCATGTTTATAGATTGGTAAGTCTAAATTATATTGGACCACAGCTAAAGCCTTCTTTGCTAATAAAGCGTCAATAGAAACTGTTGATGGAGTGGTAATTACAGCACAAGAAATATTCATCAATGATGGAGCTGTAAAAGGCTCATACTTTGCATTATCTGGATTAAGCATTATACAATTCCTGAATTTACCAAAATCTTTCTCATAATTAATAATAAACTTTCCTGTATGATGAGGTTTTATAAGAAATAAAACATTTTTATATTTAGAAATTATTAATTTTATATTATTTAAAAATAACTTCTTGTAATTATCATCATATCTCTCCCAATGTAAATTTTCAAATATAGTTATCGTGTTATTAAAATTCTTAAACCCAAGATCGGGTAATTGTTTTTTGCTGATCTCATGATGCTTTAATTTACCTACAGAAATAACTTTTTTCATTGTATCACCAAATTCAGGAAAGATATTCTCTTTTTTTCCCCAAATAAATATGTAATCTGAAGCAAATTTCACATTACTATTAAATCGATTATCAAGGTAGTTAAGACCTATATTTTCTAGACCATGCTGCATGGTAAAAGTTAGAATATTATGTTTTCTTGCATAGCTAGTTATGTTATGGGCAATTTTATGAACATAAGCAGCGTTTGTTTCTGAGGAAGTAATTAGAGCATCTATTTGGTTCCAGCTAATTTCCCTAAACTCTGCAATGTTTTCGTCCCTTGCTAACATTACTGGACGTATATTATTATTCTTAATAAACTCTATTATTCGTGAGCTCCCAATTAATGTATCCACAACACAAGCTAGCTTTAAGTCTATAGATGTATCAGCCTCCATGTAGTTATACAAACTAAGAATTATATCCGCATCTTGTGGTATATTTATTAAAGCTAATAACCTAATAGTTTTTTTATAATTCTTACATGTATCAATAAAAACACTTTCTATTTTTTCTACAAGAAGCTCTTTTGAGTAATTTTCTGATATTATTTTTTTAGCATTCATAACATCTTTGCGTGCTTTGTCCTTATCAAACAAATATTTTTTTATACCTAATTTAAAATTATCAAACTCCATGCAATTTTTAAAAATCTCCAGGTTAGGAAGTCTGGTTGCAACAACGGGAGTATCGCAATAAAAACTAAATTCAGCCCTGTTAATACCTTTCGCAAGAGTAAAGTCATCTATATAGTTGGGTATAATTGTAACGTCAGAAGATTTAACTAAATCTTCAATAGTGTTGATATCCCATTTAATAAAATGAGAATGAATTGGCACTTTATTAAAATACTTTTCATATTCTCTTAGATTCTCCGAAACAATTAAAAGATCATATTCTTTCTCCTGATTCAACTCAATTAAATCTGGCATTGCTATTAGAAGAGACTTTATACCAAAATTTCCATGCTTTCTATTAGCACCAGATGCACCATACCAGATAACTTTAGGTCTATTATCAACAAAATTAATTTTTGGATTATTACAACTCTCTGTATTATTTTCTTTAACTAAATTATCCCTAACAAGAAATAATGGCTTGGATAATTTACTTTCTAAATCTAAAAAAAATCCCAATATTTTTTTTTCTAAATAACTTTTACAATATTGTGGCTTTTTAGTTTTTTGTGTTTGAAGATTATCAGCTTTTTTTTGCAAAGATAAGATGAGTCTTTTTAATGGCTTTACAGGATCAAGAAGAAAATAAAATGTTTTTATTATACTCCGGATAATTCGTATTATTACGAGTGCGTATAACCTCCTAGAAAGAAACTCATTAGAATCCAAAGAACTAGATTTTACATTACTCGAACTGTTATTATCTATTTCTTTTTTTTGTTTCAAATTATTTATTTCACCCAACAAGTCACCTTTAAAATCACTAATCATATCTTTCGCAACATGTATAGGACATTCAGGGTTAATATTTTGAGTTATTAGATTTTTTATATTTTCTGTGGCAGCAACAAAACCAGACGCATTCTTTGATAGCTGCTTCATATTAGAAACAAGCATATCTCCTTTAAAATCTAAATAACCTTTAACAAAAAAATTATCATTAATATCTAGCAAATAAGGAATGTTGTTTTTTTTCAGGTAATAAGCTGATCTGATACTATTTTCATTGAAGCATCTGTGCAATACTGCTAAATCAAATCCTTGTAATAAATTATCATCTAATTCTTTATCAGCATTATAAATAGTACATTTATGACCCAAAGATTTCAACATTATAGACGGATATATAACTCTATACCTAGCTGAGGCGTCCGCAAGCAAACCACCGTGGTTGCATATAAATAGTATATTCATTAGTTTTACACTTTTTTTAAATTACCTTCTACTAAATCTAAAACAAATTATTAAAAGCTATCTTCTTCAATTTAAGAATCAATTTTAGTAAAAATAGAGACACCACTATAATACAACAATTATTAAATTAACAAGCAAATTTTATCACGAATTAAGTATTAATGTGACAGTGATGCTAACTAACCCATTACAAAGTAAAATTGTGTTAAACTTTTAAAATGCTGTATATGTTTTTAAAGAGATAAATACTATTATTGTTTATCATTATTTAATACATATGATTTCTGTATTAAGAGCAACCAAAGCAAGCTAGAACTATCTAACTTTTTCTAAATTTTGTTGTTCTTTTGTATTTCTGATGTAAACAAATAAAAAGTAATATTTTATTTTACATGTAAAATTAAAATCAAAAAATAATTTAGTACACAGATTTTCTTTAAAAAATCTTTCTAATTTTTGATTACTTAAATCTTCCATATATTATGATAAAATATTTTAAAAAATGTAATTATCACTATAAAGCCTTTTCTGCTAATTTGTAATTATTTGAGATATTGCTTAGATCATAACATAAAAGTAAAAATCAAAAATAATTAAAGGTTAAATGCTATTAATACTTTTTTTCAAAACTTATTTTCCTAGATTTTTGGCCTAGCTGTTTTGCACTTTTTTATATGCAGCAATAAAGTACCATATTTTAAAAAACAATTTAGTTTCTGCTATATTTAATTTTAAAAAACAGTAATTTTATAATTCTAACTCTTTTACCTTTTTTAAAACTATTCTTAGCATAAAAAAACTTATAAGAATGACAAAAACGCAAGAATATAATCAGGTTATTTTTAATATGTTTTCTGTTTTTTAATCTTAAATCAAGTCTATTAGCATAATTAAAGATTTGTTTTGCTGAATTAGGATATATTTCCGTTATTATTTCCTGCCATAAAAATAATAATTTTTCATTACAATAATTGTCATTATTTAAAATAGTTCGCTTTAAAATTGGTAAACCCATCTTGAAATAGACTAAAAACTTATCTTTATAAACATAATTTGACCCCTCTAAAGAAAAGACAGAATTTAGATATTTTTTTACTGAGCTAGCACTTAGATTTGTTGATTTTTGAAATAAAACTTTTAGCTCTTTTTCTATTTCTTGGCGGTTTTTTGTTAGAAAATCATCTATTAAATTTTTTGTAAACACACAAAAATATTTGTTTTGTTGCTTTATTAAAAGTTTTGACAAACCAATCTCATAATAACAGAGAATCTCATCTTTTGATTGAAGCTTTTTTACTCTGCACATAAAATTTTCAAAGGCCATATCTAAAAAAACCCTCTTTCTAAATACTAAAAAGTAGCTTTGAATATGATATTCTTGAATATTGCCATTGTCATGATCAGTTAACCCCCAATAATCACAGTCTAGCTTTTTTTCCATGTCAGCAAATATATTGCCAAAACTTCCAATTAAATAGCAAGAATCATTAACAAATAGTAGCTCATCTATTTCTTGTAGCTTTTTTGAATATTTACTCTTTATTAATTTAAAACCTCTTTTATATGAACCAAAATCATATTCTTCATGCTTCTTGCAAATATAGTCAAAACATAAATCTTTTATTTTTTCTGTCTCAATCTCTTTTAAATCTCCATCCGAAACAAAAATAATTTCAGAATATTTTCTTAACTCCTTAAGATAATC
>JABIRX010000003.1 GCA_018667735.1 Alphaproteobacteria bacterium
ATTTATCAAAGAAAATTTAAATATTAAAAAATCTTTAGCTCTAATGCTCAGTCTTTTTGGTGGATATATCATCATAAATCCAGGAAATGTGTCATTTCACCCCATGCTATTTTTGATCTTAGCTGCTATGATTATGTGGTCTGTTATTGATTTAATTATAAAAAAGTTAAGCAAAACAGAATCTGCCATCAAACAACTTTTTTTTCTTGCAGCTTTTTCAGCCCTTTTTTCTTTGCCATTTGCTATCATTGACTGGAAAAACCCTGAAAACTTTGTAGAAATATTCTTACTTATTCTTATTGGTGTTATTTTTATATTTAATTCTTTAGCTATATTTTTAGCAATAAAAAATGCCGATTTAACTATCCTAACCCCTATTGACTTTTGTGGTATGATCTTCACTGCAATTCTCTCATATTTGGTCTTTGGTGAGATTATTAAAACCAATAGTTTAATTGGCTCAATCATAGTATTTAGCTCAAGCCTATATTTAATTTACCAAGAAAGTAAAGCTGCTAAAGAGTTAACCAAAATTTCAGAAGCTAATCTGCAAAAAGAGTAATGCTTATCCAGTTAAAATTAACAGCAAATACATATGACATAGGTACAATTACATCACTAACCTCCAACAACTTGTTTTATATACCGCAACAAAAGAAAAATATTAGTTACTAGTTTTATTAAGGAGTTATATATATAAGATATACTTATTAAGCTTATCAACTATTTACAGGATTATTTATGATAAAAGCATATGTAGCAAAAAATGCTGGCGAAAAATTTGAAGAATTTACCTATAAACCAGAGCAGTTAGGTGATAAGGATGTTGAAATCAATATAGAAAGCTGTGGCATATGTCATAGTGATTTATCTATGTGGAAAAATCATTGGGGTATAACTACTTATCCTTTTGTGGGTGGTCATGAAATTTCTGGCGTAATCAGCCAAATTGGCGCTAAAGTCACCAAATTTAAAATTGGTGATAAAGTTGGTCTTGGTTGGCATAAAGCATATTGTAACCAATGTAATTTATGTCTTTCTGGAGATCATAATTTATGTAAAGATCAAGTTGGCACCATTATAGATAATTATGGTGGCTTTGCTGAAAAAATTTGTGCAGAAGAAACAAGTGTTATTAAATTACCTGATAATATGGATATAAAAACTGCAGGGCCTTTATTATGTGGTGGCATTACAGTTTTTAATCCACTTATTCAATTTAATATAAAACCTACAAACCACATTGCTGTCATTGGTATAGGTGGACTTGGTCATTTAGCTTTACAATTTGCTAAAGCTTGGGGCTGTGAGGTTACAGCATTTACGAGCGAGGAAAAATTCAATGAAGCAAAAGAAATGGGCGCACATAATGTAATAAACTCTCGTGATGAAAATGAATTTTCTAAATATACTGGTAAATTTGATTTAATAATTTCTACGGTAAATGTAGCTTTAAATTGGGAATTAATTATCTCTACTTTATCCGCCAAAGGAAGGTTACATTTTGTTGGTGTAGTACCAGAACCAATAAAAATTCAAGCCTTTCCATTAATTGCAGGGCAAATTAGTTTATCTGGCTCACCAGTTGGTGCTCCTGCAACTTTAAATCTAATGATGGAATTTGCGGCAAGACACCAAATAATACCAATAATAGAGAAATTCAAATTCTCTGAAATTAACGAAGCTTTTGCTCATCTTGAAAGCGGTAAAGCTAGATATCGAATAGTTTTAAGCAAATAATTATTATGCCACTTATTTTACGCTTTTAAACTTATGTTAATTATATTTTTCTAATTTTAATAAATAAAAAGCAATTACTTCATGGAAAAAAAATTAAGTACAAATAAGCAAAATAATATTTTATTGTTAGGTTTTGGCTATGTTGCACAATATTTTTCCAATTTTACTGATTTGGAAAACTCTAATTTATGCGCATCCATAAATAAAACTCTAAGCACACATATTCCTATATCAAAAAATATAAGTAAAATCAGTTATACAGAAATTACTCAAGCAACATTAGATCAATATGATGTATTTATTATTTCAATCCCCCCAATTTATGCATTAAAAACTGATGTTATTATCCAAGATTTTTATTCATATCTAAATAACAGAACAACCAAATATAAATTAATTTATTTATCAGCAACCTCAGTTTATGGAGATCATGATAATCAGCTTGTTAATGAAAACTCAACCTTAAAAAGTAATTCTGTAAATGGCTTGGCCAGAATAGAATGTGAAAAAAAATATTTAGCATTACAAAGCAATAATTTTGCAAATATTATTATTTTAAGATTAGCAGCAATTTATGGGCCAAAAAGGAACAACATCTTAGCTATAAAAAACCAAAGAATTTTGTCCAATCAAAACTCAAACAGAATTATTTCAAGAACGCATGTGATAGATATCGCACATATATTAAATTTATGTGTAAAATCTGCTAATATCAAAAATCAAATATTTAATATATGTGATAATTTATCTTGTTCAACCAAAGAAGTTAATGATTTTATTTGTGGTGAATTATTAAAAATTAACTTATTACCGCTATCAGATAAAGAAAATAGTAACAAATTATTTTCTTATCATATGGAGCGAAAAATTGTTAGTAATAATAAGTTAAAAGAGCAATTAAATTATAAATTTATCTACCCTAACTATAAACTAGGCATAACAGAAATTTTTCATAATTTAACCAAAGAATTATCAGAATAATTTATATTAGGTTTTCTTCGACTAGATTTTCAATTAATTTTATTGAATCATCACTATCATTTAAACAAGGTATATGTGAAAATTTCTCCCCTCCTAAACTTAAAAATAATTCTCTATATTCCATATCAACTTCTTCTAAAGTTTCAATACAATCAGCTGCAAAACCAGGTGTAATTACAATTAAATTTTTTACTCCCTTAGCAATTAATTCTTTTAACACATCCTCTGTATAAGGCTTAATCCACTCTTTTGGGCCAAAGCGTGATTGAAAACTTAAATGATTTTCAAGTTTAATTTTCTGCTTTTTTAGCTCATCATTTAATAATCTATGCGTTTTTCTACAATAACATGGATAAGGATCACCTTTTTCAAAATATATTTTAGGAATGCCGTGATATGAAGATAATATCGCATCTGGTTTAAAATCTATTTCTTTCAAATGAGTTTTTATAGAAGTAGCAAGAGCTGTTAAATAAACTTTATTATCTGGATAATGATCAGCTATTTTTATTTTTGGTTGCCATCTTATCTTACTTATTACCCGATATATTTCATCACAAATTGTAGCTGTAGTAGCAGCACAATATTGAGGATATAAAGGTATAAAAATAATTTTTTTACAGCCTTTTTCTTGTAGCTCTTTTATTTTACTTTCTATAGAAGGCTTACCATAACGCATCGCATAATCAACCACAAGCTCAGGATGCTTTTTATTTAGCTTAATTTGTAGTTTTTCAGCCTGACTTTTAGTGTAATATTTTAATGGTGAAGCATTTTCTTGGTTAAACCATATTTCTTTATATTTTTTACCAGTAGCAAATGGTCTAAAAGGTAAAATAAAACTATGTAATATAACTTTCCACAATAGAGGATTTACCTCTATAACCCTTTGATCCGAGAGAAATTCTTTTAAATATTTTCTCACCGAAAAATAATCATAACCCTCAGGTGTACCTAAATTTAAAATTAAAACCCCTGTTTTAAAAATAATTTCTGGATGTTGCTCAGGTAGATAATTTTTTGCCATAGTTATTTCTAAATTTCGTATTTAATCTAAGTTAAATTAGATTTTTAAAACTGCAATAAGCTAATTTGTTATTTAGATTTTTTTTGCCAAAAAAATCTTTTCTTTTTAACTTGCTCTTGATCGCTTGGATTAGTTTTTTTATTTTGTGTATTATTTCTTGCTCTATTATTATTTCTGTTGTTATTTTGATTAACAGCAGGTTTTTCTTTAAATTCAGGTTGATTTTCCGCTGGAATTTTATACTTAATAACTTTCTCAACAGATCTTAATAATTTAACTTCAGAAGGATCACAAAAAGAAACGGCCACACCAGTTTTTCCTGCTCTTGCGGTTCTACCTATTCTGTGCACATAACTTTCTGGATCATGCGGAATATCAAAATTAACCACATGTGTAATATTAGGCACATCAATACCCCTTGCGGCGATGTCTGTTGCAACTAAAACTTTATTTTTACCAGTACGAAAATTATCTAAGGCTTTTTCTCTCGCTCCTTGCTTCTTGTTACCATGAATGGCAGCAGACTCAATATCATTATCTAGTAAATGTTTTACTATTTTATTTGCTCCATGCTTTGTTTTAGAAAAAACTAAAACAGTTTTTGCCTCATCTTTATTAAGCAACTCAATTAACAAGCTTATTTTTTGTGCTTTAGGCACAAAAGTAACTTTTTGGTCAATTTTTTCAACCGTAGTTGCAGCAGGAGTAACCTCTACTTTTATTGGATTATTTAAAATTGAATTTGCAAGTGAAAATATAGTGCTTGGCATAGTAGCCGAAAAAAGTAAATTTTGTCTTTTCTTAGGTAATTTACTAATAATTTTTTTAACATCATTAATAAAACCCATATCTAACATACGATCTGCTTCATCTAAAACTAGAATTTCTAGTTGCGCATAATTTATCTGACCTTGATTCATTAAATCAAGTAATCTACCAGGTGTAGCAATTAATATATCAACACCTTTCTTCAAATTTCTAATTTGCGGATTAACTGCAACACCACCAAAAACCACAATATGATTCAAATCTAAGCAATCACCATAACGATCAATGTTATCTGCAATTTGCGAGGCTAATTCTCTAGTTGGCGTTAAAATTAAAGCTCTCACATGGTTAGCTTTAACTTTATTATTAGTTTTGCTAAGATTATTTAAGATGGGCAGCGAAAATGCTGCTGTTTTACCTGTACCAGTTTGCGCAATTCCAAGTAAATCTTTTCCTTCTAACAAGTGAGGGATAGCGTCTTTTTGTATTGGTGTTGGAGTTTTGTAACCTTTTTTTTCTAATGATTGTAGTATTTTACTACTTAAGTTTAAACTTTTAAAATCTGTCATTTAATTTATAATTTATGCTGTGTTTAAGATATTCTAAGCTAGAAAAATAGTGATTAGCTAAGAGTATAAAATGAATAAATGCATTATAAGTTAAAAAGCTTATTTTACCAGTTATTTTATTTATTTTAAGTTAAACTACCTATTAATAACTGTAAAATATGTATCATATGAAAAGTTATTAGCTAATTTAAGCTATAATATAGTTATTATCAGGGTAAAATTTTTCCTAATATTTTATAAGTAAGAATAATCTATGATAAAAGATTATGAATTTTAGATGCAGTGAACTTCCATAGTTCTTGGTGAATAAACACCTAAAGTAATCGCAGTAAAAAAGATGTTAGAAGCTGTTTGCTTAAACTTTACTGAAGCAATCTTCTTGCCTTTATCTGTGCAAATCTGATCAACCTCTCTTGTAACTGTTGTTTGCCCTATTCCTCCTATGAAAAAACTATCTATTTGAGTATAATACCAAATCCTATCTATAAAGCTAATTTTCTTCTGCTATTTTTACCCATAAATTTCACTTTAGAATTTTGCATTAGCATTTGCTAGTCCTGCAATTCTAAAGTAAAATTTTTGATCAAAACTAATTAAATAAAATCACCTTTATAGATAGGATTCGCTATAAGTTGGCGCATATGATTTATAATGTTTTTTATCAAAAACAAAACTCTGCGTTGCACAAGATGATAGTAATAAAGATAGAGAAATTATAATTGCTTTCATAAATAAAGTAAAATTATGTTAATCTTTGTCAATACAGTAAATTGCTGCTTCTCTGGGAGAATATAGCCCATAAGTTAATGAATGTAACAGACTGTTAACGAATGACTGCCTTACTTCAAATGAATGGGTTTTTTCGTTACTACCGCATATTTGCTTCAATGGCACTTCAACTTTTTGTGCTACGCCACTTAAAAAAAATGTTTGGTCTTGCTTATATGCTGGCAAAAAATCTCTGTCCATGTTATCACTTAAGATGACTTTCTGATTTGCATAAGAAGCTAAATGGGTAAAAAATAAAAATAATTTTTGCATGATTTTATAAATAAAATGAGCTTGTTAATTGCGTTCAAACTAGCAAGAATTATTTTAAAAGTTTAAATATTTTTAAATTGGGCTAGTTGCTAAATATTATTTGCAAATTCAATTATTCTATTATCAACTTGTATATCAGATAATTTAATCGCAGTGCGTAAATAAATGCCATTTTTACTTCTACATCTGCTAAGTGCCACATAAGTTTGACCAAAAGCAAAAGAGCCACGCCCTAAATCAATTTCAACATAATCAAAAGTTTTTCCTTGGCTTTTATGAATAGTTACTGCCCAGGCAAGTTGTAATGGATATTGTTTAAAGCTTCCTATTATTTCTTCACTTAATTTTTCTTCTGTTTCGTTATATTGATACTTAATTGACTCCCATTTTTCTGGTTCTAATTTTACTTCTATATTATCAATTAACACAAAAATAACTTTAGCTGCCAAGCGGCTAACTACGCCAATAGTGCCATTAACCCATCTTTTATCTGGGTCATTTCTTAGAAACATCACCTGCGCTCCAACTTTTAACTCTAAATTAAATTCAGCTGGAAGTTTTGACTGATCTTTAGCAAAACTACCCTTGGCAACAGCTTGATAATTATATAATTCACTATTAATTGCCTTTAATCTTAGCTGATTAGTGTGTCTTGCTAGATAATTAGTTGCAGTTAGCATAATTGGCTGCACTTCTATTAGCTCTTTTTGTTTGGCACATTCTGTATTAAACCATTCAAGATCGTCATAAGTTATAGAGCCATCTCTAATTTTATTTAAAATATCAATAAAATCAGCTTCAGATTGTCTAAATATTTTGCTAAAGTTAATATTTACAAATTGGTGAGCTTCATTTTTAAATGCATTAGAGCTAAAAAAATAAGGAGTTTCATAAAAATTATAATAAACTTCTGCATCTTGCTTATTTACAATTGGGGGTAATTGATACATATCACCAATAATACAAATTTGACAACCACCAAATGGCTCGCCTCTTAAACGCCCATATTGCCTCATAAACAGCTCTATTTGATCAAAAATATCAGCTCTAACCATAGAGATCTCATCTATAATTATAGTTTCAATAGCACGGTAAATTTTTAACTGACTGGCACGCATTTTTGGCAATTCATTTGGTGTAAACCAGGGCTTAAATTTAAAAAATGAATGAATAGTTTGACCAGAGACATTAATAGCAGACACACCTGTTGGCGCTAACACAACATGATTTTTACTAGTGTTTTCTCTAAAATAAGTTAAAAATGTTGATTTACCAGTACCTGCTTTACCTCCCAAAAACACATGCTGATTAGTATTTTCTAAAATATTAAAAGCATCTGCAAACTCATCTGTAATTTCTATCTCCATTAGCTTTAGTAGTTAATTTATTTAAATAATAGTTTAGAGCAAATGCCCTTTACAAATGGCATTTGCTCTTATTTATAACCCAACTAAAATAGATTGAAACATTCTTAACTTACATAATTAAAGCTAAAAGCTAAAATTTAAGACATTTTTCTCTTAATCTACAAATTTTCTTGAAATACTAACGACCTCGACCTTCAGCTATATGTTCAGTAATAAATCCATTTAACTCTTCTGGAATTCTTTTTAATCTCGCGCCAATTGGTTCTGCTGTATTTTTCAAACTTTCGGTTCTACCTGTATAAATACCTGATTTTTTTGCAGCTTCTTGATAATGATATGAAAATTTCTTAGCATCCAAAAAGCTAAAGCCTTCTGGTATGTTATTTTCACTACGCTCTATAAATCCATTCCACTGTTCTCCTCCCGCATTACCAACGCCTCCTGCTTCTTGCGCAAACCTAATTACTATTGGCACAAATTTATTTAAACCAGCTTTTCTTTCTAATTTTTTCATAGCAGAGTTTATATTCTCTAAAATTTTATCTTGTAGATTTTCTGTACTAATTTTTACTTCCCATTTTGTGTTATCTAAACGCATGGCTGATTTTTTATTTTCTCCTTCACCACGCATTGTTTTTACGAAAGTTGTGTTTTCATATGGTTGTTCTTCTTTTGCAAGTTCTGTTTCTATTTTAAGAGAAAGTTTAGGTTCCTTTTTTGCTGCTGGTGATGGTGCTGGTGGTGGTGCTGGTGCTGGTGGTGGTGGTGCTGGTGGTGGTGTTTTTGCCACATCTATTAGAGCTTGGTGAATTGTATCTGGCTTATCAATACCTGGAAATGTTTCATCATATAAAGCAGTTGAAACCACCCCAAAAACTCCAGCTTTATGGACTTTGAACTTTGCAGCTTGCCCACCTCCTGATATACAGGTTCCTTTGTCACCTGTAAAATTACCAGTATTTGCACCCCAAACATGTAATACTTTATCACTATATCCTTTGCCAACCCAGTCAAAAAATACTGACTTGTCATGTTTGTTTTTTAAATCTTGTGTAAGACAATGCAGATGCATAATATTTAAAGCTGCTAAATTTTCTTGACCTCTCTTCCACTGACCTAAAGCTAAACCTACTCCCAAAGAATGATGTCCGTCTTTACCAGCAATAACTACGGCTCTTTTCCCTTGCTCAAGATATTTCGACAAAAATTTAAATCTTTCTTTTTGATGTTCAATTAGCTTAAAAAAATCATCTCCTTTATTAGTTTTTGTTTGAACAAACTCATCAAAAGATGATGCACTAACCTGTTTACTCTCAGCTGTTTTTAATATTTCATTAATGCTGTTTTCTTTGTCGGCGTCTCTACCTGATATTACTTTATGTAAATCATCGTACAGTTTTTTTGCCTGCCCTGCTGCTGCTTCTGGTGCTGGTGGTGGTGCTGCTGCTGGTGCTGGTGGTGGTGGTGGTGGTGGTGCTGGTGGTGGTGGTGGTGGTGGTGGTGGTGCTGCTGCTGCTTCTGCTTCTGCTGCCTGCCCTGCTGCTATTTGTAATGGTACAAATCTTTTTTGTGGAACAGCTTTTAGACCACGTTTACATTTAGCCAATAGAGACATCACAGCATATCTACCACAACTACTTCCATCATTTTGTATGCGATTTGTATTATAAGTAAATTCAACTCCAGCTGTAAATACTCTTTCTATATCAGCTGTGAGTTCCTCAGATGGTTGATGACCATATGAGTCATCATATTCAAATTTACATGATAACGGGTTACCTTCATCGATAGTTACTGTAGCCCTAACAAAATGAATGCCTGCATCACTGTGAACTTCTATTTTTTGAGATGCACCAAGATTAATGATAATATGTTGTGTGTGGCTAGGTTTCTCTTTAATTCCAAGATTAAGAGATGATTCTAAAGTTGCTAACATTAAACCTCCAGAATCGTTAGGATGTGTTGCAATAAGAGCTTCTTTATAACTTTCAATATGACTTTCATCAATACCAAGCGTAAACAAAATTTCTCCGTAACTCTTGATGATTTTGTCACCTAAACCAATCAATTGAGCTAAATGCTCTTCTTGAGATACATGCTCTTCTTCTGGTGTCTTTTGAACTAAATCTGTATAAGTATCAATTTGCTTATTTAACTCTTGTCTTCTTTTAATTAAATCATCATTTGCTTCTGCTCTAAGACATTCTCTAATTTTATATTCTAATGCTGACTTTAATATATGTTTCAGAGAATCAGCCATGTGTTGATAACCTCCACTCTGATTTGCAATAAGCATATAACCTTCTGGTCTTAAGCCTGCACTTAAAGCTAATGCAACTAAATCTATATCAGTTAGCCAACCTGCTTTATTCCATACTCGTGGAAGCTTATTCGATCTTTTAAATGCTAATATTTTTTCTTGATCAAGTTCTTTTGCTGTAGGCATATTCTTATTTTAATAAATTTTAATTATATTATACAATAAAAACAGCAACTTTGCAAATTAAAGCTTAAATAACTTTTTAATTATAATTTACCAATTTGTCTAAATTTATTTTACTTATGAAAAATCATTAATATATGCTACTCTAAGCGAAATTACATAGAATAATTATATAGTATGAAGATGTAATATCACTAAAATTTAATTTTCTAAAACTCTACCCAAAAACTTCACCAAAACCTATAACTTTTTCATCTCTATAATGAAAAGTTTTAAGAAAAATTTACCGCTAAATATATTAACTTAAAGCAACTAAAAAGCACTGTGGCAAAATAAAATTAAACCTAATAACCTAAAGCTGCATAACCTTCAATTCTATCTTGATATTTTGGTTGTGCAAAAACAGATTTTTGTGCTGAAACTAATAATTCACCATCTGCCATTTTTAAGCGTGGTGTAATTAAAGATAGATCATTTTGCATTAATTTTTCTAATTTTTCTAAAGTATGAATTCTTCTACTTAACTGGGCTTTAAGCTCTGCATATGGTGAAGCTAAATCACCTAACGAATTTTCCTTAAGCCTCGCAAACTCTTGATTTATCTTAGCAAAACCACTCTCTATTTCTTTATGTTTTTCTGAATATATTGTACTTCGCTCTTCTGCTCCACCATCAGCAAATAATGATCTTGCTGTAGCAGATGCACTATCTAATTTCATAGGGGTCTTGTGCTGCGTAAATACTGATTTTGCTTCACTTAAATTTAACTCTTCACACATAGTTAAGCAATCTTTGTAATCTGTTTTTATTTCGTTAAGCTGAGCTATTTTGCTCTCTAATGGCTTTGGTTCATTATAACATGCAACAAAACAATTATCCTCATTTTTTACTCTAGAAATCATTTTTCCTATTTCAGACTTTGCTATTTCGTCACTTAATTCAGAAAATTGATGCTTATATAATAATGTTCCTAGCAATTTTTGTTTATCAACAACCCCAGAACTTGGGGATCTGTCATAAGTGATAGTTTTATTTAGAAAGTAAAAAGAAAAATCTAAATCACCTATGGTAAATTGTAACCATAAATGAGCATTTATACCTTTTACTGTTCCAGTTTTAGGATTATGCAGCGAAACATAATGTAGCAAATCTACTAAACCCTTATTATAATATTTTGAAATATCAGCAAAAATACCTCCCCCACTAGCTATCTGTCTTGATTTAAAGCTTTCAAGTAAATGTTTATATTCTGATTCTGATAAGATAAAATTTGCCTCTAAATCAATATCTGAATAAGGATGATATAAAGCACTACCCTTTATCGATGCATTTATACCTAAATTATGTAATAATGGTAAAATCTTTTTAAAAAATAGCTGAATTTCATCAGGTAATAATACAAGTTTTGGATCACTGGTATTTGTCGTAAACTCTGCTAAAAAATCTCTTCTAGATAAACCTTCTTTTTTTAAGCCCTTTCTGACTAATTCTTGTATTTTAGTTGCAGAGCTCTCTTGTCTTATTTCTATATCTCTTGATAACTGATCTCTAACTAATTTACCTCTTATAACCGCCTGAATTTTTGTAGCTGCGTTTTTTTGAAGTTTTTTGTGTTGCTTTAATTCTGATTTCTCTCTTACTTTTCTCTGTTTTGCTTCTTCTGCTGCTGCTATCTTTGCTTCTTTCCTCGCAGCCTCCACCGCTTGTAACTCTGACTTCCTTGCTTCTTCTTTTAATGCAGCCAACTTCTTTGCCTCTTTCTTTGCAGCTTTCTCTGCCCCTTTTTCTAGTTTTCTCTGCGCCTCTTGCTCTGCTGCTATTTTGGTTGTTTGCTTTGCTTTAGTTTTCTTTTTTCCTCTTTTCTTTTTACCCTCATCATCAGCTAACTCAGCCAACAAATCCGATGCCGCCTGATCTGCTTTAGCTATATCTTCAGCTTTGTACAAAATAGCATCAAACTTGGCTTTATAACTAGGAAATCCTTTTAAAAAAGCATCTTTATTTAGTTTACTTATTTTGTCTAAATCTAACTTTACTAAAACCTCAGAATCAATTATATCTAAAAAATCTTGATTTGGTGATACTGATTTTACTAAAATATGAAAATAACCAAATTTGTAATTTTCACATAATTCTACTCTTTGCGTTAAAGAGCTAACAGCACATAAGTTTAAATTCACTAGTAATTTATAGCTTGCTAAAGGTAATTCTTGAGCATGATTTTGAGCCAGAAAATTAAAAAAAACTTCTATTGAATTCTTTTTTTCTGTCATGCATCGCTCCTTAAGAGATGATATTAAAAGTTGCATGGCAGAAAATAATACTTCTTCACCTTGACTCTGCCTTGATATTTCTTGCTCATATTTTATTGATCTATGTAATATACGATAAAAATCACCTAATTCTGCATCATATGCTATTTTCTGTAATAGAGCAATATTACGCCTCTCAGGAATTTTTTTAAATAAAATATGCAAATCTTGAATATTAATCATTTCTAGATAATTGCAAAAATTAGAAAATAAAATTGGACCTAATTTGACTCCAGATTCATAAAATGAAAATATCGTCTCTTTGATAATGTTATAATCTTGCTCATTATAGCTATTGATTCGGAAATACTTGTAAAAAAATGGATTGGACAATAATTCAGCGACACTAAATTCATCAAAACATTGCGCAGCTAAGCAAAAAGAAGGCTCAGATTTAATAGAATTTATATATTGTTGCGCTCTAATTGACTCTGCATTAATTAATATGCCATCCGCCGTTATAAAACCATGTGATAGATCATCTAGGAGCGTATTACCATATTTACCATACTCAATTAATAATTTTACTATATCATGAGGTTGAGCTAATTTTTTTTTAGTTAATTTAGCATAGTTAGCAAAAAGTGTTTGCTGATATTCTGGTTTTAATTCACAACATAATAAATATAAAACCCTTTCATTATGTTTTAAAAACATTGTGAAAAAATATTCCTTATATTCTACAAAAAAAGCTAAACTATCCGAAGAACCTGTATCACCCGCATTAAATGCCCCTCTCAAATAATCTACTGATACAATAATTTCATAACCAATCATAAAACATTGAAAAGCTCCTACATTTAAAGCTTCTTTATTCTCAAATTTCCAAAATGAGTCATTAGCTTCTAATATTCTAACAAAACCATGCAGTAATTTCTCTGCTTCATCAATATATACACGCTTTTCCGCTTGCTTTAGCTCTGACTTTGTCAATTTTTTCATTACAGTTTTCAAACCTTCTCTCAAGTTAAAAAAAGACTCTACTAACTTTTCTGTTTCTATCAACTCATCTGGAATCGTTAGTAATGTTGCAGCTGGTATTGTTGCTTTAGCTAAACATGCTATATCTTTTCGTTCATCTACTGCTTCTATTTTTCTTTGATAAGCTCTGAAAGATCTTTGAATTGTTTTTATTGCTTGATTTTTTAAAAATACATCCTCCATAACCACTGCCCCTCTATTTTGGACCATAAAGTTACTAGCTAGTAATTGACCAGCATCTAACAACCCTGTTTGACGCTGCTGCTTTCTTGAGCTTAAAACTCTTTGAATCTTTGATGCAGCTAAATGCTTGCTTTCTAATAATTTTAGATCCTCAAACTTCTTAATAACTGCTTCTTTCATGGGTGAATCATCTAACTTTAAAGACTTAAAATTTACCAATAAAATTTGTTTTGCCATATTATTTATCCCAAATCTAGTATAAATTAAGGGTATAATATCAAGCAAAATAGAGTATTTTAATAGCTTTTCTTCTTCTGAAAAAGCATCTAAAGAAGAACAAATAGCTTGAATTAATACAGCAAGATTATTCTGTGGAGTAAAATTAATAATCTCTCGCATCCTAGGCAATAAATTATCTATTAAAGAACCCACTATTTTTTTTATTTGAGCAATATCCTTTGCTTTAGAAACCGCATCATAAAATAAAGTAATATTTTGGTTTATCGCATTTGCAAGTAAAATTTTACTTCTCTCACTTAAATCTGCTCGCTCTAAATTTTCTGCAAAAAATAATATAGTTTTTGCTAGAAGATACATTTTACTATTATTTGCAAAGACTCTTATTTCCAAAAAAAATTTGCTAGGCAACTCAAATATCTGTTTTATAGCTTTTGGGTCTTCTGGAAATTCCAAGCTTAATAAAAACATATAAAACTTTTCCGTATTAGTAATAATTCCAAGTAATTTTTCTTTATTATTTTTAACAGCAATATTACTGGCATAATAATAAAATATAGCTTCATCTAACATTTTTGCATTTAAGCTAGAACCTCTGATTGGTTGCTCTAATAAAGATGTAAGAGCAAAATAAAATAATTCTGAATCATATTTAGCCAATAATGATAGAAAATTACATTTATATTCTTGGAAATTATATGCTAGGTAATCTATATTTTGTGCTATTAATTTTTTTACCATTAAATGTAAATTTTTATTTGCTGTAATCCATCCTAAATCCTTATTAACCTCTCTAGATATAAAAAAATTAGCTAGCTTTATTAGTAATATCTCTTTTTTAACAAAATCCTCGGGTAAATATTGCTTTAAATATGGATTAAACAATAAATATATACTGTAATTATGCTCAAACAAATCAAGGTTAATAGCTGTATCATGATGTATTTCAGGCACTAAAATACTATCCATGCTAGAGTCTGCGAGATTGGCTGAACTTAAATTTTCAAATAACTGATCACAACTTATTTTATTAAATAAAATTAACATTGATTGAATAGTTTTAGCCTGAATTCTTAATCTAGGCTGCAACCTATGAAATATATTTTCTTTATAAATAAATTCCGCTAGATTTTTTGTAAAATGCTGCTTTTTATCTAAATTAGACATTAAAAACAAAATAAATTGTGGAGTATTATAGTCCATTTCTATTATTTTATTTAAAGTGCTCTGCTGAAAATTAACAAAATTACTTTTTTTAATTCTGCTGGCCATATTAGCTAATAAAAAACAATCTAATATATTTTCTACTTTTAAATCCTTGCTTTCGTATTTTATTTGATATTCTGTAAATAAATCACTTGCTATAATTTTAACTGTCTCAAGCTGACCCTTTAATAAAGAAGCTTTTAATTTTTGAATATCAACTGTTTCCAAAGCACTACCTAAATCTAGGACATTATCTAATAATGTATGTAATTTTACAGAACACTCATAAATCTCTATTGTTTTTTTTGATAATATAGCTTCTTGTCCTTCTGTAGCTGCTCTTAGAGCACTAGTTGCATGTGGCAAGGCTAAGTCTTTTGTTACTGGCTTTTTAATTTCAGCTAGCGATTTTACTTTTTTCAACTTACTTCTTTGATAAAGATTTTGGATAGATCTTGCTGCTTGATTATATTCTTCTTTTGTAAATTCTTTTGTTATATGCCTTATTCTAGAAGTAAAAGTTGCCGCTATTTTGCTATCACCCAAATTTAAAGTCTTGAAGCTACCTAATAAGGTTGGCACAACATTATTCACTAAATCAACTTTATTAGCTATTAATGGTAGTATCTCTAACATGTTCATATATGTTAAGAGCTTGCGTTCAGTAGGTAAGTGTTTTATTAATGAGAAAAAATTTTCTATCAATAATTTTTGATGATCAGAGTTTAAATGCTTGATCAATTCAGGCATATCCTTAAAAAAACACCGCGTTAAACTATCAAATAAATTACCTAAATTATCTTTATTTTGTACTACTCTTAATAATTCTACTAACTGTACAAAGTTTTCTTTTACCTGATTTGCTAGTAGCATTCTAACTTTTTCATCTATATGTTCTTGCTTTAAACTAGAAGAAACAAAAATTAAAATTTGCGCTAAAATATGTATTTTTTGCCAATTTTTTAAATCAGGGCTTTTGGCAAAAAAATTACAAGGTAGAGAAATCAAAGAGGCTGTAATTAGCGCTTGATCTTGTCGAGCTATATCGTTTTCTGCCAAAATATTTTGGTAAAAAATTTTGGTAGAAGCAAATATCTGCTCTAACTTCTCCTTATTATCTTTTATGGCAATATTATTTGCAAAAAAATGTGTAATAGCTTGATTTAAAACAGCTTCACTAATAGCAACACCCCTCGATTTTGCAGAATTTATTGCAACAAAAAATAATTTTTGATAATGACTAGCCAAGCTAGATAAGAAAAAACATTGAGAAATTGCATAAAAATTTTCTAAAACAGCTAAATTAGTTTTGGTTAATATAGCATAATAAAATTCAACATTATCTTGTACTACTTTTAAACATATGCCACTTCCGCTAGAAATAAAGCTAGTTAAATGTGCAGCTAATATCCTGTGGTATGAGCTATCATCTACCAAATATTCTTTCAACCAAGGATTAAATATCAAGCCCACACTGTAAGGATATTCCATGATTGATAATGTGTTTTTCTTTTCGCTTAAAGGCATCTTACTGCGTAAATAAGCAAGCTTAATATCAGGCTCTTTAGCAGCTTCTAAATAAGCATATAATTGGTCACAACCTAATTTATTCAGCAAAAATAATGCAGAATATTTATCAGAAAAATCTACTTTTATATCTTCTTGAAACATTTCCATGATTTTATTTTTTATAAAAAAATCAGATATAGCTTGGATAAAACCTTCTTTTTCAGCCCTACTAGCCATTAATATCAATGCTTTGGCTGGAGTCAACATAGCTAAATCTTCCATTTGATCAAATATTTCTTTTTGACCTATCACTGCTGAGAATCTCAATTTAAAAAAGATTGCAACCCTACCCAATAAAAAACAATCTAGAATATCATCTGCGGTTACTGGCTTTGACAAATAACTTTTGGCCAGACAATTAAACTCTTCAAACTTTATACTAACTGAACTTCTTATTTCCTCTAACCTCTCTGAAGCTGACTTTAACAGAGGTTTTTCTACTTTTTTTCCTAAAATTTTCACCAAATCATGATAAATAACAAGTATTTTGGTTGTTTGGGCTAAATTAATTTTTTCTTTTATAGCTTTTTTACGCATAAACTTTCTCCTTTAAGTTTTCCATCTGTAGTTATATGCTTAAAAACAGTTATATTTGCAACTATAACAACAATAATGAAATATAACTTCTGATTTTAGACTTTTTGTTATGTAAATAATTTGGCATTGCTTTCACTTGCATAAATTGCTGCTTGGTTTTATGTTAAAAGAAAAGAGGAACAAATGTTAAATATCGCAATTTTTGGAGCAAGTGGAGCTATTGGAGGTGAGTTTGTTAAACAACTAGCAGCAACTAATATAGTAGAAACTATTAACTGTTTTAGTAGATCAAAAACAGCATTAAGTAACCCAAAAGTAACTAATCATCAAATTAACTTTGATGATGAAACTGAAATTGCTAAAGCGGCAGAAATTGCAGCTAAAACAAAAAAATTAGATATTGTAATAGTTGCAACTGGAGCTCTTCACACTGCTGAATTCTCACCAGAAAAATCTATTCGCGAGCTAGATAATAAAAAATTCCACGAAATATATAACATAAACACCGTGATACCTGCACTTATTGGTAAATATGTTTTACCTAAATTAAATAAAACAGAAAAATCCGCTTTTGCAGTTTTAAGTGCAAGAGTTGGCAGCATTTCAGACAATCATTTAGGTGGTTGGTATGCTTATAGAGCATCTAAAGCAGCTCTTAATATGATAATCAAAAACTTTGCCATAGAAATTAACCGTACCAATAAAAAAGCTGTAATTTTAGGCTTACATCCAGGCACAGTTGCAAGTTCACTTTCTGAGCCTTTTCAAGCGCATGTAAAAGAAGGGCATTTATTTTCACCTGAATATGCAGTTCAACAATTATTACAAGTTATTTATAATGCTGATAGCTCTTATTCTGGCAAATTATATGCATATGATAACACTGAAATTCTATTTTAATTAATTAAGCTAATGAAAATTGCAATTATTGGGTCTGGCATTACTGGTTTATCATTAAATTACCTCTTAGATAAAAAATATGATGTTACTTTATTTGAAGAAAGTAATTACCTAGGTGGCCATGCTAATACTGCTACGATAAAATATAATGATAAAAACATAGCTGTAGATACAGGTTTTATTGTGTTTAATTTTAGCACATATCCTAATTTAAAAGCTTTTTTTGAGTTACTTAAAGTTAAAATCAGTAAAAGCAATATGTCATTTGGTATTAGAAATTTTGATAATAATTTAGAATATAGTGGCAATAATTTAGCTGGAGTATTTGCCCAAAAACAAAATTTGCTAAAACCCAAATTTTACAAAATGCTTTTTGATATTGTGAGATTTAATCAAAGAGCTGTAAAATTCATTGAATCTGAACATAAAAATACAAATCTAACTTTAGCTAAATTACTTGAGGAATGGAAGCTAGGAACTTATTTTAAAGAATATTACTTATTACCTATGGCAGCTGCGATTTGGAGCTGTCCACTAGAGTTAATGAAGGATTATCCAGCTAAAACTTTTCTACAATTTTTTTACAATCATGGCTTACTTACAGTAACCAAACAACCACAATGGTATAGTGTAAAAGGAGGTTCAAAAGAATATGTTGCTAAAATTGTGCAAAGTTTAAAAAACAAGCCAAAATTAAATTGTAAAGTTATTGAAGTTCACAAAAATCATGAAAAAGTAGAAGTGACTACAGAAGATAAAAAAACTCAGCAATTTGATCATGTAATTTTTGCTAACCACCCGGACCAAATTTTAAAAATTCTTGCTGAGCCAACTAGTAGTGAAAAACATATTCTGCAAAAAATTAAATACAGCAAAAATACAGCAATCTTACATAAAGACTGCAACCAAATGCCAAAAAAGCGTAAAGCTTGGGCTAGTTGGGTTTATTTAGCTAGTAAAAAAAGTCAAAAAGTTGCTCTTACTTATTGGATGAATAACTTGCAAAATATTTCAGCAAAATATCCACTCTTTGTTACTTTAAACCCTTTTACTAAAATTTCTAAAAATCATATTTTTGGCACTTATCAATATGAGCATCCAATTTTTAACCAAGAAGCTATTACAGCTCAAAATAAGCTAAAGCAAATTCAAGGTGAACGAAATATCTGGTTTTGTGGCGCATGGACAAAATATGGTTTTCATGAGGACGGGCTTAATTCTGCCATGGAAATTGCAGATAAATTCAAGGTAAAAGCACCATGGTTAAAATAGCTGGTTACCCTTCTATTTCAACTGGAAAAATTATGCATAAGCGTTTTTTTCCCCGCGAAAATTTTTTTAATTATAAAGCCAACTATATTAGTTTTTCCTTAAATCATCTAAATAGTTTAAAGAAAACATTTTTTTCATTAAATAAATTTAATTTCTTTGGTTTTTACTTCGCAGATTATGGCCAAAAAAACCAAGAAAACCCTAAAGCTTGGTTAAATAAAATTTTAACTAAACATAACATTAACAATATAGCAGACATTATTTTAGTTACTCAACCAAGAGTATTTGGTTATATTTTTAACCCTGTAAGTTTCTGGTTATGTTTTAATCAAAATAAGGACTTAATCGCCGTGTTAAGTGAGGTTAATAACACTTGTAAACAAAAACATAGTTATTTATGTTACAACAAAGACTTAGCCCCCATCAAAGATAATGAATGGCTAACGGCGGATAAAGAATTTTATGTTTCGCCCTTTATGAAAATTGAAGGTGAATATAAATTCAAATTTACTATAACTGAAAAAAAATATAATTTTTTTATAAATTACATAGTAGATAAAAAGTTAAAATTAGCCACTAGTTTAAAATGCGAATTAAAGCCACTTACCAATAATAATATTATTTTATCTATTTTAAAACTACCTTTCACTTCTGTGCAGACTATTTTCCTAATTCATTATCAAGCATTAAAATTATTTTTAAAAAAGATTCAATTTTATAAATGCCCAGATAAATTAAAAATCAACCTAACTATATGTAAACATGAAAAATAAAATCTTCAAATATTTAGATAAAGTAAAATCTGGTTATTTAAAAATTATAACTCCATGCAATTCAATCATCGAGGTCGGAGATAAAAACTCGGCGATAAAAGCAGATATTAACATTAAGGATTGGCATTTATTAGACTTAGTAATAGCTAGAGGTGATATTGGCTTCGGTGAGGCTTATATAAATGGTTTATTTACAACACATAAAATAGAAGATTTACTTTCCTTTATAACCTTAAATCATCAAGAATTAGAGCCCTTATTTCATAGTAATATAATTAATTCTACTTTATTTAAATTTAAAAATTTACTTCGTAAAAACACCTTAAAAGGTAGCAAAAAAAATATCGAATTTCATTATGATTTAGGTAATGATTTTTATGAATTATGGCTGGACAAAACCATGAGCTATTCATCTGCAATTTTCGATAAAGATAGCTCTCTTATTAACTCGCAATTAAATAAATATAATAAAATAATAACTGAGCTAGATAAGGGTGAAACCATCCTTGAAATTGGGTGTGGCTGGGGTGGCTTTATTAAAGCAGCTGAAGCAAAAGGCTTTATTACTAAGGGCTTAACCTTGTCAAAGGAACAAAAATCTTACACGGATAACTTAATTGAACAATATAAGCTTAAATCTTATACTGCGCTGCAAGATTATCGCTTTGAAGAAAATAAATATGATAATATTGTCTCTATTGAGATGTTTGAAGCAGTTGGTCAAAAATATTGGCAAAAATATTTTTCCCAAATAAAGAAATGTTTAAAAAATCAAGGTTCAGCTGTTATTCAGACCATTACCATACATAATGATCAATATAAAAAATATTTAAAAACCTCTGATTTTATTAGAGAATATATTTTCCCTGGTGGTTTTTTACCTACTAATGAAATTTTCAAAGAAATAGCAGCTAAAAATGGTCTTATAGTTGCAAATGAATATAGTTTTGCAGCATCATATCATAAAACTCTATTGGAATGGCTAAACAAATTCAACCAGATGGAGAAAAAGGTAAAAAATTTAGGTTATAATCAAGAATTTATTCGAAAATGGCAATTTTATTTAGCTTATTGTGCGGCTGGCTTTAAAACTGAAAGAACCAATGTGACTCAATTTACACTTAAACATGGCTAAATTATTTGTCTTAATATTTTTTTTAACTTTTAGCGCACAAGCCGATAATATTGTTACAAACAACTGCAATAAGCATGAATTTAAAAAGTTTTTAGTTAAAATATATGATATATATTTATGTAAAGAAGATAATCTTGCACTTAATTACGATAATATTTATCAACATAATTTCTCATTAATAATTCATTATAATATTGATATAAAAAAAACTAAATTAATTTCATCTACATTGAGTGAAATATCAAGATATCATAAATTAAATTATAGAGAAAAAAAATATTTAAAAAATAAGTTCA
>JABIRX010000004.1 GCA_018667735.1 Alphaproteobacteria bacterium
AAACTCTCTAACCATTGCTGCTATGTTACAAAAACATGGTGTAAAGGGTGAGAGAATATTACTCCTTATTCCATCCTCCTTAGATTTCTTAACTGCTTTTATGGGCTGCTTATACGCTGGTGCAATTGCAGTCCCAGCATATACAGCAAGCAACCAAAGGAATATAGCAAGAATTAAGATGATTATTGATGATTGCAAACCAAAGATCATTTTATCTCTAAGCAATATTGACTTAGAGCATATAATATTTAGCTCTGAAACTAATGTGAAAAATACTTTTAAGGTAATTAATCTTGATCAAATAGACAGCAACACAGATACAAAATATCAAGAAATTGAAACAAATGAAAATGATGTTGCATTTTTGCAATATACTTCAGGTAGTACATCAAAGCCTAAAGGTGTAATGATTTCTCACAAGAATTTATATCGCAACTTATCATTAATTGCAAAATGCTACAACCTTAACCATAAATCTATTATAGTATCATGGTTACCTATTCACCATGATCTTGGCTTAGTATCTGTGTTGCTACAATCTATATATTGTGGAGGAAAAGCTATTTTTATGGCTACTGAAGATTTTATGAGATCTCCTTTAATCTGGCTTAAATCTATTTCAAAATATAAAGCAACTGTTACAGCCGCACCAAACTTTGCTTATGATTTATGTACTTTAAAAAAAATAAGCACGCAAGATGCCCTTAGCTTAGACTTATCCTCTTTAAAAACCGCTATAAACGCCGCAGAGCCAATAAAAGCAGATACAATAATACAATTTTCTAAAAAATTTGCCACATATGGTCTAAAAAACTTTGTTAGTGCTCCTTCATATGGTATGGCAGAAGCTGTAGTTTTCATTTCAACCTCAAATCATACAGAAGAACCTATAATTAAACACTTTAATAAGAAGCTTTTAGAGCTAGAATTAAAAGCTGTAAGTGAACCAAAATCTCTAAAGACAAAATCTTTAGTCTCATGTGGTGCTGCGCAAGCAATTGAAAAATTACTAATTATTGATCCGAATAACTTAACTAAATGTGCTGATAATGCTGTAGGCGAAATATGGATAAAAGACCTAAGCGTTGCCACAGGTTACTGGCAAAAGCCGGAACTAACAACTGAAACATTCCATGCAATAGAAAAAACGAATAATACTGGACCATATCTTCGAACTGGTGATTTGGGTTTTTTGCATGAAGGTCAACTTTATATAGCAGGAAGGAGGAAGGATATTTTTATTATTAATGGCCAGAATATCTACCCTCAAGACATTGAATTTATCATTGAAAATATTGATCCTAAAATAAGAAGAAATACTGCTGCAGCCTTTGCTGTAGAAGTTGCAGGATTAGAGCGTATTATTATAGTACAAGAGGCTAATTTTACTGATAATGTCGCCAGTGAAATTTTTGATAAAATTACCACAGCTATAAACTCTGGATATAAGCTAATGCCCTATGACATAGCCTTTATCAAAAAAGGTACCATAAACAAGACTACTAGTGGTAAAATTCAAAGACAATTATGCCGTAAATTATATTTAGAAAATAAACTGGAAATAATTGTAAGCCTTAGAACATTAAAGCAACTAAACACAAAAGCTCTTAAATATCCAAAAACACCTATAGAAAAACATTTAGCTAAGCTTTGGCAAGAAAACTTGAATTTAGATGTAAATTATAAAATTTCTCTTGATGATAATTTCTTTTACCTTGGGGGAAATTCTGTTACTGCAACTTCTATTCTACTTTTAATAGCTGACCATTATAATAAATTTCTATCATTAAAAGATTTCTTTAATAATCCAAGCCTAAAATTACTATCTAGAAAAATCTCAAATTTATCTGAAAAGACATTACTAGCCACTCCAAATAAAGAAAAGATTAAACATATACCACTCTCACCTGAACAACTTAATTTATGGTTTAGTGATCAACAAAAAAACATACAAAATAATATTATATTTAAAATAACCTTAGATGGTATGTTGGATATATCTATATTAGAAAAATCTTTGATTAAAATTTTATCTAGGCATCAAATTTTAAGCACTATAATTTCTAGCCAGAAAGATTATGTAACACAAGAAGTCAATCACAACCTGACTTTACCCTTAGAGATTCTATTTAACAATAGTTTAGAAGAAATCCACAGCATTATAAATGCAGACATAAATAACCCTTTTTCTTATGCCAAAGAAGCTCTTTTTCGCATTAAACTCTTCTGTAATAACCATAGAAATTATGTATTATATTTTAATTTCAATCATATTATAGCTGATGCTATTTCAATTAATATTCTAATCACAGAACTTGGTGTTATTTATAATTCTTATCTAAATCAAAACACTTCTAACATTAATGAAATATCATATCAATATTTTGATTATAGCATTTTTAAGCAAAACTACTTAACGGAAGACGTAAAAAATGCACAGTTAGATTTTTGGTGTAAAACATTATATAAAGCAAATCATAGCCTGAGCATACCAACAGATTCTGACCTTACAGCAAATAAAAGCAACCATATTGTACAGTTTGAGCAAAATATAGATTCTAATATTTTAAGTTCTTTGCACCTAATGTCAAAAAAGCATAATACGAGCTTATTTATGCTATTTATTGTATCTCTATATTTAATGCTGCGTAAATATGCGAATCAATCAGATATGCTAATCTACACTCCTTTCTCTGTAAGAAAACACCCAGATTTTAGTGATCTCATAGGCTGTTTTATCAATAGCTTGCCAGTAAGAATCAAAAGTTCTAACAATCAAACTATTGAAGAGTTAATTTTTGCTGCTAAAGAAAATATATTAAACATATATGAAAATCTTGATGTAACTCTAGCTGATATTTTAAATAATCCTGATAGTAAGATAAACATTACTAAAAATAATTTATCTAGAATATTATTTGCCTTTCAAAACTTTGAGGAACCAAATCTAAATCTCGAAAAGATCAATAATGCCAAAATAGAACAGTTACATTCTAATTCATCAGAATTTGATTTGTCATTTATTGTAAATATTTTTGCAAAAAAGAAAGCTCAAAATATTCCTTTAATTATCGAATATAATAGCAAACTGTACAAAGAAGAAACTATCAGAAAAATGGCCAAAAACTATGTTAATATCTTAGCATTATTGCCTAATTTTTATAACACTAAAATATCTAATTTTTCTTTTACTAGAGCTGAAGATCAAAGAATGCTAACTGTTGATTTAAATAGCAAAATAAATCACAATATAATTAATCACACTATTCATGAGTTATTTGCAGAACAAGCAACAAAACAACCCAATAAAATAGCAATTAACACAGCAAATAAGAGTATAAGCTACAATCAGTTAAATAAAGATTCTGATAGTTTAGCTAATTATTTATACTCTCTTAATGTAAAGTCAGAAGATATAATTACGATTTTTCTTGATCGTTCAATAGACATGATAACAGCAATCTTAGCAATATTAAAGTCTGGGGGTGCATATTTAAATATCGATCCTAAATATCCTGATGAGAATATAAAGCATATTCTTAGTGATACTAGTACAAACATAATAATTACTGAACCAAAATATCAACACAAAATAAGTAATATCAGCAATTCAACAACTAAGATTATTGATATAACAAATATTAAGGACCAATTAGCACAAGCTAAATTAAAATGTTCCACCCCTAAAGTACTAGCAAGCAATCTAGCATATGTTATGTATACCTCAGGCACCACATCATCACAAAAAGGTGTATTAATTGAACATAAAAGTGTAGTAAACAACTCATTTGCAGCAATTGAAAATTATAAAATTAATAAACAAGATATAATCTTACAATCATCTACTGCTGCGTTTGATATATTTGTAGAAGAGGTTTTTCCAACATTAATTGCTGGAGCTTCTTTATTAATTATAGATAAAGAAACCTTGCTTGATAAAGATGAATTATTTAAATTTTTATATAAATTCAAACCCTCTATAATCAATTTAAGTACGACACTTTGGGCTAACTTAGTGACATATTCCTTTCCCCCTAATATTAAACTATGTATTATAGGGGGCGACAAATTAAAGAAAACGCAATATAATATATGGCAAAATAAAAACAAAATACCTGTAATAAATACATATGGCCCTACAGAAACTACTGTAATTGCAGCCCTCTATCACTGTGAGGATAAGCAATATCAAGAAGATATTCCGATTGGCAAACCAATTGTTAACACACAAATTTTTATATTAGATGGAAACTTAAATATCCTACCTTCTGGTGTTATTGGGGAATTATATATTTCTGGTGTTGGTCTTGCTCGAGGATATCTTAATAACAAAAAATTAACCCAAGAAAAATTTCTACCTCATCCATTTTTGCCAGAACAAAAAATCTATAAAACTGGCGACCTAGCCAAAATAAATTCAGATGGTAACATTGAATTTATCGGCCGTAAAGATGTTCAGATAAAGCACCAAGGTTACAGAATTGAATTATCAGATATTGATGATAAAATACTGGAAAATAAGAATATTAGAAATAGCATTACAATATCAAAAGACGGGAAGTTAATAAATTTTTATGTTGCAAAGCAAGATGTTGAACAGCATGCTTTGCATAATTATTTATCAAAAGAGCTACCTCACTATATGTTGCCTACAAACTATAATAGGCTCAAAGAAATGCCATTAACTATTAATGGTAAAATTGATACAAAATCATTATTAAATGAAAAAATTAACTTTATTAACGAAACTAATATTTCTCCTAGAAATACAAAAGATAAAATATTATTAAAAATTTGGCAAGAATCACTTAAAGTAGGCAATATCAGTATAAATGATAATTATAATTGTTTGGGAGGCAATTCTCTCAAATCTATTCATATAATACATAAAATTAGGCAAGCGGGTTATGATATATCGCCAAGGGATTTATTTTGTTATCCAACAATAGCAGAATTGTCAGATAACATGCAGCCTTTAAATAATACAAGCAAGCAAGGTCATAAGGGAAATATTGAAAAGTTATTATTACCCTCTCAATTGTGGTTTTTAGATAAGCAAATAAATTTATATAATCAGTGGAACCAATCAGCCTTATTTGAGTTGAAAAAAGAGATACCTTTAGACTCATTAAAAAATGCCCTTTACTTTCTTATAAATAAACACCCCAATTTTTCTTTGCGCTTTAAAAAAGTTAATAAAAACTTTGTGCAATTATTTGATGAGTGCAAGCAAGAACTAAAACTTCTTAGCTATGATTTAAACCATATAGCTAACCATGATAGTTTTATTAAAAGCATCATAATAAAAATAGAGAAATCTCTTAATTTAGAATCAGGCCCTGTTATTTCTTGTGCATATTTTCATAGTAATAAAAAACAATATTTATTCATTACTATGCATCATCTAATCACAGATGGAATATCATGGCAAATTGCGCTTAATGATCTTGATCATTATTTAACTAGCAACGAACAAAATTTAGATATATCTAATTATACTAATGACTATTTTTCATATTTAGCAAAATTTTACGAATATACAAATAGTGAAAATTTAAAAACTGAGTATGAATATTGGAAGAAACTACTAAAGAAATCGCTAGCTATACATCAAGCTAAAAAAACTTATACCAAAGATAGAGAAAACAATGCAGGATACTTTTCAAATTTTTTAAATAAAGAAGAAACTAAAATATTACTTAAAAAATCTGCATCAAACCTTGGTGCTTCAGTTAATGAAATATTAATAGCATTATTAGTTCAACAATATTGTAAATATCATAATATATCAGAAATACAAATAGATCTAGAGGATAATGGCAGAGATATATTAGAGCAGAAAAGTGATGTTTTTAATTTAATTGGTTGGTTTGCAAATATTTTTCCAGTAATTTTTGCAATGAAAGAAACAAATATTTCTGAATTTATTCAATATGTTAAAAAGAAGTTAACAGAAATTCCAAATAAGGGAGCAGGATTTGGTATATATAAATATATAAAGCACGATAAACTATTAAAAAACTTTCCTCAATCTGCTATATTATTTAATTTTTTAGGTGAATTAGATTTAGAAAACTCTTTACTTAAATTAAAAGAATTTAATTTAGAAAATTTTTATGATCAAAATTCATCTTTAACTTATGATTTAGAAATTCATGCATTTATTTTGCAGAAAAAATTATGTTTTCATTACAAATATAATAAAAATATTTATAGTACTGAGCAAATTAAGGAATATTGTAACATGCAAATTGATGCAATAAAAAAAATTCAAATATAAGATAAAACTAATATTATTACTTCAGATATAGCTATTAAATTTTTGCGGCAAAGAATATATTTCACATGAAAGGTTTAACGAATTCAGCATCAATTTACCAACTCCTATATTCTGAAATTATTTTACCAGACAAAATAAATTTATCTCCAGCTGAAGAGTTAAAAGCGCAAAAATTTATCAATCATGAAGCAAAGGTAAAATATATAAAAAGACATATTACACTGCATAATATATTAGCAAACTACCTTACTAGTTATAAAATTTGCTATGATGATAATGGCTGTTTATTTTTAAGTAATCATAAGATTAATATCAGTATATCACATTCAGCTGACTTTTTTATAATTGCATTATCTAAAGATAAAAAAATTGGGGTTGATATTGAGCATTTAGAACAAATTGATAATTTACAAGCTAAAGCAAAATTTTTTCTAAATGAAGATGAATTAAATTATTAGCAAAACTCTAATTATAATATGATAATTTTTTATAAATTTTGGACCGCAAAAGAAGCAATTTTAAAAGCAATTGGCCTGGGTTTTTTTATAGATGCAAAAAAACTCAATATATGCTTAGATCGAATGAAAGCTAATTTTATTTTTAATCAATATAGTGAGCTGAAAATTTCTTTTAAATACCAGCAATCCAAAAATTATTTGACTTGTGTAGCGCATATTTAGCGTGCATTAACACCCAGGCATGGTATGCATTTTGATAATTCCTGCTGCAACCTCTGAGACCACGACAATTCTCTCGCTCTCTCAGTTATGTCCGCAAAAGACACATAACCGACTCTATTCTCAGGTAAATCATTATTAAACTCTTGTAATGATGTTGCATGCTGCTTTTGCATCTCTTTTACAATAAAAAACTCTCTAAAATCTTTAGAGACTAAAAGCATGCTAGTGATATTACCTTCATTTTCATTATAATCATATTGATTACCTTTGGAATCGCTAATTTGTAGTTTTTCATCTTTTAAAGTTATGTTATAAGTAAGTTTTGTATGATGAACAAAGTTACAACTATTGCCTACTTGTGATAAAAACTCTTTTACTAAGTCCAAGTCTAAAACATGTTGCTGCTCTTCATACGCTAATATAGATTCGTATAATTTAATTTTTGCATATATTTGGCTATCATCAGATAGTTTATCGGAGTGGTCTTTAAGTAATTCTATAGATTTCATTAAAATCTCTTTTTTTTGTGGAGATCTTTTTTTTACATCAGTTTCAACTCGACAAAACTTGCTATCTAGGCCCCGTTCTAAAACCAACTCCAATATCCCGATATCAGTATAACTACTCAATCGCTGCCAGGCAAGCTCACCTCTATAGCTAACTGTACCTAATAACTCAGGATTGTTGCTTAGAATTTTATTAACTTCTTCTTTATTATTACTATTTATTGCTGAGAATAAATGAACCAGATTGTAGCTTCGCTCTACTCCTTCATTATCAAATATCATTGCTATATACTATATATGTTTTAGCAATATTAACATATATTTAAGCTAAGCGCAAATATCTATAGTGGAGGAAAACAATTTATTTAAGGGGTAACCCGATTTATGAAAATTTTGGCTGCTATCTTTCGATCCTGACCGGTTAACTAACAAAGTCGCCTACCCCAGATTTAATATAGATAATAATATACCACTGGTCAAGTTGAGAAAATATTTTATCTTTGGCAAAATTTTTGAGCCAAATTATAATTGCAATTTAGAGGTTAAACCTTATTATTTATTCTTCTTCTTATTATAATATGAATCAAATAAATAACGAATATAAAGTTTTTGCTAGAAGTTATAGGCCACGCCAATTTAAAGATTTAATTGGTCAGGATTTTTTGGTTCAAACATTAGAAAATGCAATAAAAACTGGTAAGCTTGCGCATGCTTATTTATTAACTGGGATCAGAGGTGTTGGTAAAACTACAACAGCTCGTATTATCGCCATGTCAATAAACTGCCTAAATAAAAATCAAGATAATATTACAGAGCCTTGTTTAGAATGTAGCAGCTGTAAATCAATTATAAATGACAATCATCCAGATGTATTAGAGATGGATGCTGCAAGTAAAACTGGTGTTGACGATATTAGAGAGTTAATTAATAATGCCAGCTACACACCATCACTATCTAAATATAAAATTTATATAATTGATGAGGTGCACATGTTATCAAATAATGCATTTAACGCATTATTAAAGACTTTAGAAGAGCCACCAAAACACACGAAATTCATTTTTGCAACTACAGAAACTAGGAAAATACCACTAACAATTTTATCTAGATGCCAAAGATTCGACCTAAAAAGAGTTACCAATGAGCAACTAACAATATTATTAGAAAATATTTGTGACAAAGAGGCTATCAAGCATGAGATAGGTGCATTAAATACCTTATGTAACTTGTCAGGAGGCTCAGTAAGAGATGCCCTATCTTTACTAGACCAAATGCGCTTAGTGACAAATAACAATCTTACCACAGAGGTTATTAGAAATACACTTGGTTATTCAGACTTAGAAAATTGTTTCGCTCTTTATAACGAAATTATTAAAGGTAACGTGCCTGAACTCTTAGCTAGAGTAAACCAGATGTTTAATGCAGGTGCTGAAGTAAAAAATATTTTAAATGACCTATTAGAAATAACCTATTTGATTAGTAAAGCTAATATCTTAAAAGATAACTTCACTGAAATTAAAGTCAGCTCAACAATAGAAACAGAGATAAAAAATTTAGCCAGTCAGTTGCAAATTTCTACCTTAGCGCCAATCTGGCAAATGTTACTTAAAGCGGTGGATGAAATCAATTTGAGCCCTAATCAATTTCAAGCTTTAGAGATGTCTTTGATAAGAATATGTCATTTAAGTAGTGAGAACAACTTAAATAAAATTATCTCTGAAGTAAAAAAAAAACTTTAAATCTAATTGAATTACCGAGTAATCAAACTAGAGAAGCTATAACAAACAATAATAATATTCTTTTAACTATACCTACTAATATTAATTCCTTTGTAGAGAGATTTAAACAAGAAGAGCCTTTATATTATAATTTATTGAGGGATAATGTTATTATAAAAGAAATAACTTCTAAGCACATCAAATTAGAACAAAAATTGGCTCTTCCCACAAGTTTTAAGGAAACTTTAGATAAAAAAATAGAGAAGCTATTTGCACAGAAGCTTAATGTTATAATAGATAAGGCTTTTGAAACCAAGGAAGTTAGCATAGCAGAACAAGAAGAAGCTATCAATATCCAAAACATCAACAACTTTAAGGATAGCCTTGAATTCAAGGCTATCACAAAGACTTTTCAAAATGCAGAAATAATAAGTAGTAAGAGTGAAAGTTAACTAGATAATTTTTTTATTATATTACGTACAAAACTATATTCTTTTTTAGCATTCTTGCTAACGTCTTCTTTGCTCCGATCTGAGTTAATTTCATATGAGATATCATTTTCCAGATGCTCCCTCTCTTCTGATGACATCTCTTTTATTACTTCTATTTTGAAGTCCTTATCAGCATATATGTTTTTTGCCTTAAAAAACACATTAATGTTATTTTCTAGCTCAAGCGAGGTTAAATTCTTTCTTCTAAAGTTTGTAATATATGACATTACATTAGCAGAACAATGCACCTTGACCAACCCTATATTTTTAGCTAATAATTCATGTCTTATAGCTCTAAAAATCTCTACTGCTAATGAGTCAAACGATTTAACATAACCAGTTCCTGAGCAATGAGCACAATCTACGGTATTGGTTTCTATCAAACTAGGCTTTAATCTTTGCCTTGACATTTCCACTAAACCAAAATTACTTACTCTGCTAATTTGGATTCTTGCCCTGTCATTTTCGAAAGATTTCCTTAGCTCTTTTTCAAGAGACTTTCTATTTTCCAGCTCTAACATATCAATAAAATCTACTACTATTAAGCCAGAAAGATCTCTCAAATATAATTGTCTCGCAACCTCTCTTGCCGCTTCTAGATTTGTTTTTAATGCTGTTTCCTCAACTGAGCGTTGCTTAGTTGCTCTTCCAGAATTTACATCCACAGATATTAAAGCCTCGGTAATATTAATGACTAAATATCCACCAGATTGCAATTGAGCTGTAGTGTTATAAAATTTGGCAATTTCAGCTTCAATCTTATAATGTTGAAAAATTTCTGATCTCCCTTTGTGCTCTCTAATCTTCTTTAGAGAATCACTGCTAATAGCTTTCATTAACTTTTTTAGCTTGTCTAGCGAATCCTTGCCCTCCACTATTATTTGCTCTACATCTTCATCATAATAATCTCTGATGGATCTCTTGATCACATCTGCTTCCTGGTAAACTGTAGCTGGAGCAGAGGATGTTAAAGTATCTTGCCTAATATTATTCCACAAATTAACTAAATAATCATAATCTCTTTGAATGTCCTGATCTTTTTTATCTACAACTGCAGTCCTTAGAATTATACTAGTTCCCTTTGGTAAATTAAAACCCTTCACCAACTCTCTTAACCTTTTACGATCTGATATATTTTCAATTCTTCTAGAAATACCACCAGATCTAGAGCCACTATTAGGCATTAAAACACAATATCTTCCTGCTAAAGAAATATAACTAGATAAGGATACACCTTTATTACCCCTTTCTTCTTTTACTACTTGCACTAATATCAATTGGTTCTTTTTGATAACTTCCTGGATTTTATATTGCTGAGTTAAGCGGATCTTTTTGGCCTGCAGCATTTTTTCGCCATCTTCAGCATCGTAATTATCATTACTAGATTTAGAAATCTTCTTATATCTTGCATTTTTTTTATTCGAAGCTTGCTGCTCTTCAGAGTTGTCTATATCGTCTAATTTGCTTTTATCATCAGCTGGTATTTGATAATAATCTGTATGAATTTCAGCAAATGGTAAAAAACCATGTTTGTTTTTGCCATATTCTACAAAAGCCGCTTGTAAAGAAGGCTCTACTCTGGTTACTTTCGCTAAATATATATTACCTTTTAGCTGTTTTCGCGCTAAAGATTCATAATCAAAATTAAGGATTTTATTCTCCTTAGAGATTTTTGCGACCCTAGTTTCTTGTGGATATATCGCGTCTATTAATATTTTACTCATTTTATACCTTTTAATATCAATTAAAACGCATAATGAAAAATTTTAGCTTATTTAGCTACTACTACCATTGCCTCTTTTAAAAGACGGTCATTTAATATATATCCAGCCTGTAATACTTTTATAACTGTGCCAGATTCCTTATCGTTCTCAATTTGACTAACTACTTGCTGTGTATGATGATCAAATTTTTCACCCAAAGGGGATATTCTTTTTATACCGTTTTTTTCAAAAACTTTTAATAAATCATTATGTGTTATTTTTACCCCTTCAAAGAAGCTTTTTATAGCATCATTTTGGGAAATTTCTTCAGTTGGTGCGTTATCCATAATTAAATAGAAATTTTCTAATACACCTATTACTTCTTTTGCAAAATCACTAATAGCATATTTTTTTAAATCAGAGGCTTGCTGGTCAGATCTTCTG
>JABIRX010000005.1 GCA_018667735.1 Alphaproteobacteria bacterium
ATATCTTTGTTCTTTAATAATTTGACTGCACTCAAATTTGCTAATATTGAAAGTGCAAATAAGATAAGATGAAGGTTAATGAGAAGTTTGAAATCACTAAATATTTCGCAAAATAAAACTATAAGTAGCCCAATTGCGACAAAATAATTCCGGAGCAAGAATAACAGTCTAAAATTTTCTTTATTTGTTAAGTTAATATTTTGCATCATTATTTATATTATTTATCTGCGACAATTTGCCACATTTACATGAATCTATTTAATCTATATTTTTATATTTGAACTAATTATAGATTAAATTATGTTTTTGCAAAGAATTAGAGTAATATTATTTCTTTTAACTTTAACCAGTGCTGTATTTGCTGATCGCCCTGATGCACATGCGCCAATTACAGTGATGGGAGATCATACTCATAAAAATAACGAGTGGATGATTTCATATCGTTTAATGGAAATGAATATGGCTGATTTATATGATGGAGATTCTAAAATTTCGCATAATGACATATCTGATTATATGATGGCGCCAATTGAGATGAAGATGAAAAAGCATATGTTTGGTGCGATGTATGGATTAAATGATAAGCATACTTTAATGTTTATGATGCCATATTTAGAGAATAATATGACGATGATAAACTTAATGAATAAGAGCAAAAGCAAAATGAAGATTGAAGGTTTTGCTGATTTAAAAGTAGCAGACCTTATAGATCTATCATATAAAAATTGGCAAAATAGCTTAGAACTTGGCTTCTCGCTAGCAACAGCAAGTGTTAAAGAGAGTTACAATGGCGTAAGACTGCCTTACAGAATGCAATTAGGTAGTGGTACTAATGATTTAGCCATAGGGTTTACAGGGACTAGATATTTTAGTAAAAATTCTATAGGTTATCAAATTAAATCACTGATCAGGTTAGGGCAAAATAACCAAGGATATTCTTTAGGTAATCAATTAACTTTAGGAAGTTGGCATGCATATAATTTTACTAATACATTAAGTTCATCTTTTAATGTTACATATCTTGATGAAGGAAATATAGATGGTAAAGATAATGCAATAGAATCCGCAATGATGAGCAGCCCAACTAGAGAGTCTGGCTTAGCTGGTCGCAAATTAATCTCTGCTGCAATAGGCTTAAATTATGTTTTTAAGCGCGAAAAACTTCATAATAGTAGATTAGCCTTAGAGTATAAATTTCCCTTATATCAAAAGTTAAATGGCCCTCAATTAGGAACTGAAAATATTATCACTATAGGTGTGCAGCAAAGTTTCTAGCTCTATTTATTGAGTTGTCTAAAAAGCAATTTTCTTAGCTAAAGAATCCATGCAGTTTAAATAATTTACTTGTGGTTAACACTTAGAGTAAGGTAAAAAAATGAAGAAAAGTAAAAAGCTATAGACACAGCTCCAATAAAAGAAATA
This sequence comes from Alphaproteobacteria bacterium, assembly GCA_018667735.1. Taxonomy (NCBI): domain Bacteria; kingdom Pseudomonadati; phylum Pseudomonadota; class Alphaproteobacteria; species Alphaproteobacteria bacterium. The sequence continues at coordinate 1,423 of JABIRX010000005.1, forward strand.
GAGCGTATATTTTAGACATAAAGCTTTTTGAGATATAGTTAAAAAGCTAACCCCAAATATCAAGGCCAACAGATTAACTAATAAAGCAAGTAAAAGTGCTGAGTAACTTTTAGAAGGGTTCTGTATGGATATGGTAACTAAATAGATAAGATGAGTGGAAGTTAAGAAATGAATAGGAGTTAATCATGCATACAGCACTGCTAAGTGGATATTCCAACCATAAGTGCCAAACTATCGCATTCTTAAAATGAAGAGCTGTAAAAAGAATAAGAGAATTAAATCCATCATTAAGTAAGTGCAGAGCTAAAGTAGCATAAGAGGGTATAAAATAACTTAATATATTAGCTACGCATTAATTTGCCTTTAAAGACCTTATGTTTAATTAGAATTAAATTCTAGCCTAGAAAATGATATTGCAAAGTCAAGCTTACGGTTAAAACTTCCTAAAAGAGAGAGTTTGCTTACAAGCTATAAAGAAAAAGAGCTATTTTTGTGTTTGCAATATTTTTGGTTGAGATATTAATAATTAATAGAGGAGGCTGTTATTTATTTACTGTTTTCCTATTAAATATGTTTCATTAAGCTTCTGCATTTCTTCATCATTTAGTTGCTATTGCTAAGGATGCATGATCAAATTTAGTTTTTTCAGTGTAGTTTATGAGGCTTTAGAGCTAAGCCAGCCTAATCAGGTTTATTTTAGGTGCTGAAACTGGAATTTTAGATATTCTAATTTTCATGTTTACCACAGATATCTTACTATTTTGCCTGTGGCTTAAATATTGCTTAATTTATTCATACCAATCTAATTTAGCATAGCTACAAATATGATAGCAAATTTTTGGTTTAATTTGTTCAAATATATAAGCCAAAATGGCTTTGTTTATAACCAATAAAACTATAAATTATTAGCGCTTATTAATTTAGCAATAACTTCGCTGTAAAAAGAGAAAATATCCTGATTTTCAGCGGGTGAATAAGGTAAATTCACTATTTTGCTTTTGCTATTATCCTCTAACCATCTCACATATGAGCTATTATCAAATGGCGCAACAAGAGCTAAAACTCCGGCTTGCCCTTGTAGTTTTCTTTCAACTTCTTTTAAGTGTTTAATAGAAGGTGATATACCCGGTAACTTCTCTATTGTGGCTATTTGATTTAGGTTTAGCCACTTTATCAAATAAATATATCTCTTGTGAATAACTACGATCTTCTGTTCTGCTAATTGCTCTGCTTGTTTTTGCCACAATTTAAGTTTTTGCTTAAGTTTGGCTGAAAAAACTTTCAAATTTTCTTGATAAAAAGCTTCATTTTCTGGATCTGTTAATACTAAATTATTGGTTAATTTAGCTGCGATAATAAGTAAGTTAGCAGGGTCTAAATGTAAGTGTGGGTTTCCTGCTGCATGTACATCCCCATGTTTACGGTCTAATTCTGTTGGAACTTCTAGCAAATTAACATGGTCTGCGGCAAGGAAATGGCCAACATTGCCTTTTGTAAGCTTATTATTACGTGAGTTTTGGATAACTAGGTCAAGCCAGCCTATTTCTAGGTCAGCCCCATTACAAACTAGAAAATCAGCTTTTCTTACCCGATTGATCAAGCTTGGTCTTGCTTGTAAATGATGCGCATCTTGATTTGGCTTTACCGCAATATAAATATTAGCTTTATCCTTAGTTATTTCTTTGGTAAGAGCTGCCCATTCTGATTCACAAGCAAAAATATTTAGCTTTGCACTAGCGTTGCTACTAATGCAAAATAAGCTAAATATTATACAAAATGAACGAATCATTTTAGAAAAATGACTATTAGTAACTATGAGCTGCATGTGCACCTAAAGACATAGTATATTGGACTAATAATTGATTGTCGCTTTGAGTAGTAGTGTTATCTTCATTATATTGTAGTCTAATGCGGGAATATTCGCTATTTGTCCAATCAATCATAATAGAATTTACATATGGGTCGTGACCTTGATCATCTAATGCTGTATCAGCCAATGCAGCAGAAACTTCTGAAGCATTTAATTTAGAATAACGGTAACCAATACGGTAATTAGGTGTAAATTTATAAATTACTTCGCCATAATAACCATTATTTTTACTATCTACATCACCTGTAGTGCCGCTTACATCGTAATTTCCTTTTTCTTTTTGTTGAAAATATTCAGATTGAATAATTAATTCATTGTTTTTTCTGTTACCAGTGAAGCTATGTGAGATTTTTAGATCAGCAATTGCTATATCAGTACTTCCAACAAAAGTTGTAGAATCTTCATTAGCAGAGCGACCATCATTAGCAGTTTTAGTATTTAACACAGAACCACCTAACCTCCAAGAAGTGTTAGCGCCTAAATCTCCTCCAATTTTTAAGTAACCACTAGCGGAATTCGCTCCTTCTCCACTAGCATTTCCAGCTGGAAAATCATCTCCTCTAAATAAGCCATAACCAGCTTCCATATATATTGGAGTTGGTAATAAGTATGAAGCTTCTAAACCAGTATCGTTATATGCACTATTTAAAAATACTCTATATGGTAAAGGTCTGTCGGCGAAATTATCGGCATGTTTATGATGCTCATTTAAATAACCAATAGTTGCAAAAAACTTACCAGCTTTTAAAGATAAACCTTTATATGAATTTAAGGTTTGGATAAAAGCCTCTTCTAACTCTATGATATCTTCGCCATCCTCATTTACTAGGGCTGCAGTTACGCTACCATAAAATTTATCATCAATGTTACTGGATATATTCAGCTCTGTTTCGCCAAGGGACATTCCTTCGCTTCCTCTTTCACCTTCTTCTTCAAGAGCAAAGCCCAATATTTCATTTTCTTTTTCTGAAAATTTAGCATAAGTTCCATTCAAAACTACGGAGATAGCTGGATTAAATGTGTTATCACCACTTAACCTTCTTTTTGTTGCGCCAACTAAGTCGTAATCTTTGCTGTTGATTTGCTTGGAGCTCTCTAATTCCGAAATTCTTTTTTCTAAAGCTTTTAATTGTGCTTTGTAGTTTGCAGCATGTGCACTGTAAGTTAAAGTTGATGTTACTAATAAAAATAAAAGTGATTTTTTCATTTTAATATTTTAAATGTTATAAAATAACATTATATAGAAGTGATGCAATAAGAGTAAAGTTTTATTTGCTTGATTAAATTTATAATGTCGTATTATTTTTTGACTAAATTAGATTGATACTTAAGAGCTCACATTGTCAATTAGGTTATCTATCTAAGAATAAAAAGTTTTGTATATTAGGCCAGTTTCAGAAGAACATACTGCCAACACAGGTTATAGCATACTTAATTAGGCAATAAGCTTTACTTGTCGTTTAAAATATGCTATAGTATGTATAGAGCTTACAAAATACGGGTTATTATGAGAATATCAAAGTTTTTAACTATGTTTGCAGCTTTAAAATCAGTTAGTGCAATACCTAAAATTAACAATTATTTAATTAATCAACAAGAAAAAGACAGTGTTGCAACAGTTCTAGACATAGAAGGTAATGGCTATTTTGTTGAATCATTAGCACACGAGATGGCAAATGGGGAAAAGAGCTGGGATTTGCTTTTTACTGCAGTGAGGCAGCGCAGTTTAACCGCAATAAAGAAGTCTGTTGCAAAAGGAGCCAATATAAATCAATTAAATATAAATGGAGAGACACTTCTATATGATGCGGTTTATAATGAAGATTTAGAAATGGTAAAGATATTAATTTCAGCTGGTGCAGATTTAAACCTTACGAACAAGAGAGGGGAAACTCCTTTATTTAGATCGGCTAGAGATAGTAATATAGCTGTAATGAGATTATTAATTACAGCTGGCGCAGATTTAGACAAACCAAATAAAGCGGGCATAAGTCCTATAACTGAATTAAACATAGATGAAGCTAAAGATATGGAGATAGCAAAGCTATTAATTAAGTCTGGTGCAGCATTAAATCAAGTAAATATAAATGGAGAAACACTTCTATATGATGCGGTTTATAATGAAGATTTAGAAATGGTAAAGATATTAATTACAGCTGGCGCAGATTTAAACCTTATGGGCGAGAGAGGGGAAACTCCTTTATTTAGATCGGCTAGAGATAGTAATATGGCTATAATGAGATTATTAATGGAAGCTGGCGCAGATTTAAATATAGCAAATAAGTATGATGAAACTCCTTTATTTACAGCAGCTAAAAACGGGCATGAGGACGTAGTAAAAGCACTGATAGCAGCTGGCGCAGATATAAACAAAGCAGTTAAGGATGGTAACTCCTTTTTTCATAGCAGCTAAAAACGGGCATGAGGACGTAGTAAAAGCACTGATAACAGCTGGTGCAAATAATTACATAACAGATAAAAGTATTAGAACTCCTTTATTTGATACAACTGTTAGTGGTCACAGCAAAGAGGGAGAAAGCATAAAATCATACCCACTTTTTGGTCTATTTTGTGCTTTATCTGTTTGTGGGATCATTACATATCTTGAAAAATCTGGTAGAAGACAAACTGAGCTATTAGAAAGATCCCCTATTGGAGAGTTATCAGAGACACAAATTAAGCGCATATTGGAATCTAATTTGGAAGATTTAACTTGTCCAATTACTTATGACACTCTAGATGAGCTAACTTCCATTGTTGCTGTAGGTAATCACCAAAACTCATTATATTCTAAAGCAGAACTATCTAATTGGTTAGTTGGGCA
>JABIRX010000006.1 GCA_018667735.1 Alphaproteobacteria bacterium
CCCTCACTTTGATATAGTTGATAAATTAAGATAGGCTACAATAAAACATCTCTTTAGCTGGGTTCTTAAGCATTGTTTTTCAATATTGCTAGTTTTTAGGTTGGTTTGGTCCTATGCTGAGTATATAATATAAAAGAGTTTATTTGCTAAAAATCCAAGAACAAAAATCTGCGCTGGTAATATTTCTGTTTGAAAAGTAGGTTGCAATTATATTACTTTATTTTGACTGTACCATCTTTAAACTCAATATTTAGAGGGTAGCTTAAATTCTCCTTAGAACTAATAACCTCTCCCTTTGCTGTTCTAACTACGCTAAAGCCTCTAGCTAAAGTTTTCTTATAGCTATATGACTCTAATAATTTGCTTATATATTGAAGTTTGCTAGTTTTACTTTCTATGAGGTTATTTTGCGCCTGAGTAAAACTTTTACTATAGTTATTTAAATAATTCTGTTGATATTTCAAGTTGGCACTCAATTTATCTTTGCCTAATCTTAAACGGACCAATTTTTGTTCTATATAATTTATATTTTGTGTGAATAGATAGCGTAATTTATTGTGCAAGTTATTAAGCTCATGAGCTTTGTTTTTTAAGCTTTCTTTTGGATGTAAAATATTAATATATTTCAATCGTTGCTCTAAATTGTCAGTTAAAATAAAAAGTGCTCTTTTTAATCTAACCTCCACATTATCTAAATTTTGTTTTATTTCGTTTTTATCTGGTGTGGCAAGTTCAGCGGCAGCGGATGGGGTTGGCGCTCTTAGATCGGCGGCATAATCTGCAAGGGTGGTGTCAGTTTCGTGGCCAATAGCAGAAATAATGGGAATTTTAGAGTTGAAAATAGCTCTAACTAAGATTTCTTCATTAAAACACCACAGATCTTCTATGCTACCCCCTCCCCTTGCTAAAATAATAAGATCGGCTTTATCGCTAATTTCATTTAAATGAGCTATAGCATTGGCGAGGTTTATCTCTGCTCCTCGTCCCTGAACATTAGATGGGTAAAGCATTACATCCAGAGGAAAGCGATCTGTTATTCTATGGCAAATATCATGAAAAACAGCCCCTGTTTCAGAGGTTATAATAGCTATTTTTCTGGGGATTTTGGGTATTGCTTTTTTGTGAATGGAGGAAAACAAACCTTCAGCTGCTAATGCTTTTTTCCTTTTCTCATACAGCTCCATTAGCGCTCCTTGCCCGGCTAATTCCACTTTAGAGACAAGTATTTGATAATTTGATCTAGCGGTGTAGGTAGTGATTTTTCCCGTTAGAATTACTTCAAGACCATCTTCTAGCTGAATTTTTAGCAGTTTGGCATAATTTTTAAAACAAACAGAGTTAATTAAGGCATATTCATCTTTTAAGCTAAAATAAATGTGACCTGAGCTATGTATTTTTAGCCCAGAAATTTCGCCTTTAATCTGAACTTGAGAAAAGCTATCTTCTACAGTATTTTTGATTAGGCCAGAGATTTCACTTACTGAAAAAATGCTGGAATTTTGTGTTCTAGGATAGTTTGAATACATCTTTTAATATTTCTTTTTGGCTATTATTTGCCCGTATAATTTTAGCTTTCATACTAGTAAAATCAAGTATCACAGACGGTTCGGTAATTTGCTGTTCATGTGCAAAAAAACTCACTTTATTATAAAAAATCTTTTGGGCATTAATTTTGCAGAATTCTTGGCCGCTTATATTTGCACTAGTTGCGGCAAGGGGGGTGTTTAATTTAGTAATAATATTTATTAATTCTAGAGCTTTAGGAATACGAAGAGCTATGTTTTGGGTTTTAAGATTAACTGCTCTTGCTATATTTTTGTTTAATTTTTGTTTAGCTATTATCGTGATTGGCATATTTTCATAACAGAGCATTTTTGCTGCCTTTTGATTTAGCTCTATAATATTTTTTGCCATAGCTATATTGTTAACCAAGAGCGCTAGGGGCTTGTTATTGTGGCGATGCTTAAGTTTATAGATGTTACTTGTTGCCTTCTCAGATGTGGCTAGGGCGATTAAAGCCCAGACTGTATCTGTTGGCATGCAAATAACCTCTTCTTTTTTAAGATGATTACATATATTATCAATTTTATAACGATTCATTTTTTAGATGCTAAAATTTTTAAAGGAACAAAAAATTAAAAATACAAATTATGCAAATCCTACTATACGCTTTTTAGCATATACAATAGATATTTTTATTCTAGCTGGAATTAGATATATTTTTGCCTATAGTTTGTTGTATTTATGGTATTCTAAAAGCTTCTTACTTTTTGCTGATCAGCTTTATAAAAAAACAAATGTCAGCAGCTTGGATGTTGATATGATGGTATTTTATAATAATTTTATCAGTCACAGTATATTTTTTGAGACTTTGTTTTTCTTGGTCTTAGTTTTTTTAATGGGTCCAATTTATTGGATTGCAGCTCCTCTAACTAAGTTAGGTGCAACACCAGGAAAAGCTATATTTAAAATAAAAATAGTTAAATTTGATGACAGCGCACTAAAAATACAAGATCTTTTCAAGCGCTATTTAGTTGGTTTAGTTCCATGGATATTTCATATTAGCATGTTGTTAGCTTTGTATGCTAAGAATAAATCATTAATATTAGCTTGTATGCTACTAGTAGTATTTTGGTATGAGCCAAAAATCTTAAAACGTTCATACCGTGCAGTCCACGATCTTATCTGTGGCACTAAGGTAGTTAAAAAAAAGCCCTAAGTTTTGGCGCTAAAGGCTAAACAGCGAATGTGACCTGCTAGATCTTTATATTGCTCTATTAGAGAGTATTCCTCCTGTTTAAAAAGCTCTTTTACCTCATTTGCCTGATCGTAACCAATTTCAAGCAAAATTACGCCTTTGGGAGTTAAGTGTGTTTTAGCTTCCATTGCAATGATTTTATAGTAATCTAGACCGTCTATACCACCATATAAAGCGAGATGTGGGTCAAAGTTTTTTACTTCTGGTGCGAGTAAATCAAGCTGGGCTTTTTTTATATAGGGTGGATTAGATATAATCAGATCATATTTGAGCTTTAAACCATCAAACATACTATTCTCTTCTAATATTAATCTATCTTCTAAATGGTGATCTTGGCTATTTAAGGCGGCTATTTTTAATGCTTCTTGCGAAATATCTCGAGATGTTCCACGTGAAACATTGAAAATCTTTAATAAAGTTATAATTATACAGCCTGTACCCGTACCTATTTCTAGAAACGAATATTGTTTTTTTGGACTAAGCAGTGTTTTACAGGCGTCAATAAGGGTTTCAGTGTCTGGTCTTGGGTCTAAAGTATGTTGATTAGTGCGAAAATTTAAGCTGTAAAATTCCTTATAACCTATAATTTTACTGACGGGCTTATGTTTTTGCCTTAATTTAATTAAGGCTAGAAAATCATGATATTGTTGCTTGCTAAGCTCAAGTTCAGGATTGCAATATAAGGTGGTTTTATTGACCTTGCATGTTTCTAGCAATAATAACTCAGCATCAATTAGATAGCTGTCTATTAACGCTTCCTTTAATAATTTTTGTCCTTGCTGTAGAGCTTCTTTGAGATTCATAAGCTTTAAAATAATATAAATAGCTTTATAGTTACTATTTAGAAATAATCAACTTCGAGTAATTTATAAATTATGCCATTAACAAAACCATATGAAAAAATTTCTATAATAGGTGCAGGTTTAATGGGTGGTTCACTTGCATATGCGTTAGTAGAAAAGCAGCTTGCTAAAAAACTGGTAATTTTAGCTAGAACCAAAGAAGCTATAGCAGAAATTCAAAATAAAGCTGCGCATATAACCATTAACTATGAAGATCTTACAGATTCAGATCTTATATTTATAGCAACGCCATTATCAACTTATGAAGAAATTTTTAAGAAATTAGAAAATTTAACTTTAAAAAAAGAAGTAATAATTTCGGATGTAGGCTCAGTAAAAAACAAGGTTAAAATTCTGGCAAAAGAGCATATGCAGAGCTGGAATTTTGTGGCTACTCATCCTATTGCTGGTTCTGAGCGCTCTGGAACTGGGGTTTTGGTTAAAGACTTATACCAAAATAAAAAAATTATAATAACTGAAAAGCAACATAAACAATCCATGGAGGTTGCAAGAATTTGGGAGGAGATAGGTGGCAAAATAGAATATATGGAGGCAAATTCACATGATCAAATATACGCTTATGTTTCGCATCTGGTGCAAAATATAGCCTTTAATCTTAACTACTTGTTTCATCATAGCAGAAAAGATTTGGCTGAGCTAAATAAAGACTATAATAATGAATCTTTTAGCAAGTTCACACGCTTATATTTTTCAAATAAAAGAATGTGGCAAGACATCTTTTTTTTCAACCAAGAGCATCTTCAGAAAGCTTTAGCTGAAGCCCAAGAGGAGCTACAAAGGCTGGTAGTTAATTTTGACCAATTAATTAGAGCGAAAAAAAACCAGGAAATAAGCAAGCTGACAGTAAAAGATTTAGATTTCTTCTTGGCAAGTTTAGTGGCAAATTTAGTTAAAGAAGTTGTCGCAAATAAAATAGCTAATTATCAAGAATATGCGGGCAGCGGTTTTGATGATTTTGTTAGTATAATTAAAGACCAGAAGCGGGATTTAAGCGATTTAGCTAGTGGAGATCTAGGCTATTTGCGTGATAGGTTGGCAAATTTGCTTAATTATTTATATTAACTTCATTAATAAAATTGTGTAGCTCATTATTAAGATAGTCTAGCTCAAATTCTAGGTGGTCTGCACCAATGATTTCCTTCTTTGTTTTAAGAAGATTTTCTGGTAGAGTTGCATATATTTTTCTAGAATGCTCAATGGGTGTGACACTATCTTTAGTGCCATGAATCATATAGATAGGGACAGAGAATTTAGCCAAATATTTGTGAGATTCATATTTATCTATCATGAGTAATTCAACTGGTAAAAACCAGTAAGTTTGCTTGGCCACCTCGCTTGCAGACCAAAAAGGCGCCTCTAAAAAAACTGCTTTAACCTTATATTTGCTAGCTAGTTTTATTGCCATTGCGCTACCCAAAGACTCACCATATAAAATTATATTTTCTAATTTATAACCTTTAGCTAAGATTTTTTTTAAAAACATTTCAGCATCTAGTTGGAAGGCTCTTTCAGAGGGGCTGCCTTCACTTGCGGCATAACCTCTGTAAGATAGTGCAGCTAATGAAAAGCTACTATTACGCTTTATATATTTGAGTTTATCTGCCCTACCACCTAAATTTCCTGCATTACCATGAAAATATAAGATGATATCAGCTTCATTGTTTTGGTTGCCAGCATACCAATAAGTTAGCTTTAATCCGTCATAAGATTTAAACATCTGGCTTTGCGCCTCGTTAAAATCATATTGTTGGGGTTCTAACAAAGTGCCAGTTGGTATATATTCTAATTTTCTTTGAAACAGAAAAACCGCTAAACATAAACTACAATAAATTAATATGAAAAAAAGTGATATTTTCATGATTTACTTTGCTTGCTCAATTTTTTCTATAAATTTAAAACCAGTCTGCTTTTCTATAGCGAAGTTAAATTCAGCGCCAAAAATTAGAATCATGGCTATAATATAAAAAAATAATAATGCTATAATTAAGCTTGCTAATGAACCATATATTAAATTTACTTGATCAAAATTCTGCAAATAAAATGAGAAAGCGCTACCAATAATAGACCATAATACAGCAACTAATATAGCGCCAGGGCATATGTTTATTAATTTTTGTTTAACATTTGGTATAACATAATAAATAAAAGATACAGCAGAGAAAATAATGATAGTACTAAAAAGAAAGCGTAATTTTAAGGCATGTTCTAATATTCCATATAAAGAGATAACGCTCTTAAATATAATTAGCCTTTCTAAAATTATGGGTATTAATATGATTATAAACATGGCTGTTATAATTAAAAAAGTGATAAGAATAAATTGCGCAATACTAGTTAATCTTCTTAAAATATAAGATGGTGGTGTTGAAACCCTATAAGCGCGATTAAAAATAGTTCTAAGACCTTCTACCGTTCCAGATGCGGTCCATATTGCTCCTAAAACAGCAATAGTCAGTAAGCTTTGTGGTGGGCCTGATATAATCTCATTTATGCGTGGTTCCAATGCCACAGACACTTCTTTAGGTATATTTGCAAGTAAAAGATTGGTAAATTCAAAGCCAAGCTCAGTGTCGCCAATTTGGCCTAAAAGAGAAACTAAAAAAACCAAGAAGGGAAAGAGGGATAAAATCCCCAGAAAAGATAAATAACCAGCATGCTCTATGCCATCATGCTTAATGGTATCAAAGAAAGACTTCCTTAAAGCATTTGTAAAAATATTAAAAATATATTTAATTTTAATAGTTAGCATAATAATTAATTTTTTATAAAAAGCTTATTTCTTTTTTATTCTTAGTTAAAGATAAATTTATTTTTCTGCCAATAGGTAAATAATTTTTATAATTTTGATGTCCAACAGGCAAGCCCCAAAGAATAGGCTTCTTATATGCTGTTAAAATAGAGAGAATCAATTCTTTAAGAGAAATATTATAGTGAAGTTTTTTGCATTCCATCAGATTGAAATCACCAAATATAATGGCAGAGCTGTCATAGATCTTTTTACTATCACAAAGGTTGGTTAATAATCTATCAATATGATAATATTCTTCATCAGTATCTTCTAAAAATAATATTTTGTTTTTGAAGTTTATTTCATAAGGGGTGGCAGTGGAAGCTACTAAACTAGATAAATTGCCACCAACTAAAATACCTTCTGCAACTCCCTCTTTGATTGTCTCACAATTGTCGAAATTTAGCTTTGCGGGAGAGTTAAAATTGTTAAGAATGTTGAGTTTTAGTTGTTGGAAGAAATTATCATCATTGATTTGTGCTAATTCCTTTACCATAGGCCCGTGCTGAGTAACAAGAGAGGTTCTTTTAGAGATTTCATTTAGTAAGATAGAAATGTCACTATAACCAATAAATGGCTTGGGGTTATTTTTGATAATGTCAAAATTCAAATATTTCAATATATGTTGCACTCCATAGCCGCCTCTTGCGCAGATAATGGCGTGTATGTTTTTATCTAGAAATAAAGATTCAATTTCCTTTGCTCTATTTTTGGGGCTATATCTGTAAGGTATCTGCTTGATATCTTCTGCATGAGTGCTTTTTTCCAAGTTGATAGCATAATTTTGTAGCTTTTCTTTTGCTAATAAAAAATCATTGTCAGGTAAGTTGCAAGCTGGATAAGCTACTCCTAGATTTATCGGCTTCACAATTAACTATGCTCTTTTATACTTTGTTGTAAACTTTCGAAAATCTCAATAATGTAATCCATTTGTTGATTATTAGAAAACTCTATTAAGAATCTACCCTTATTGTTTTTATGTCTAATTTTAACCTTAAGCTCAGTAAGTTTTGACAATTCGGCCGCAATATTGTCTAAATAAATCTGTTTTTGCGTGTCATATTGACTAGTTTTAACCAGCTTTTTATTCTTACTTTTTTTAACCAGCTCTTCTGCTTCTCTAACGCTTAAGTTATTAGACATTATCTCCTTTGCTAGCTCTAGAGGGTTAGAGGAGTTAATAAGAGTTCTAGCATGGCCCATGCTGAGTTCGTCATTGATAAGTAAGTTTTTAATTTCTTCTGGCAACTTAAGGAGTCTTAGCATATTAGAAATGTAAGTTCTGCTCTTACCAAGTTTTTTTGCTATTTGTTCTTGTGTGTAGCTATATTCTCGAATTAGCTTTTCAATAGCTTGCGCCTCCTCAATATAATTGAGCTTCTCTCTTTGAATATTTTCAATTAGGGCTATTTCATATGCTTCTTGATCACTAACATCCAAAATAAGTGCGGGCACAGAATTAAGCCCCACTTGTCTGCTAGCCTGGAACCTTCTTTCGCCGGCAATAATTATATATTTTTGTGTAATATCATCAAATTTTACTAAGATAGGCTGCAAGACGCCTTTTTCTTGGATAGATTCAGCGAGACTATTTAGTTCGTTTTTATTAATGCTATTTCTTGGTTGAAACTTTCCTGCCTCTATATTGGCTAGTTTAATTTCTTGAATTTGATAGTCAAAATCTTTGCTGCTAAGTTCGGCTCCTAATAGCTCTGATAAACCTTTGCCTAAATTCATATTATTCATGATGTAACCTTTTGTTTTAATTTTTCTTGTTGCAGTATTTCTTTTACTAATCTTACATAAGCTTTAGCCCCTTTGCAATTATGGTCATATGCAATTACTGGCTTACCAAATGAAGGTGCTTCAGATATTTTAACATTTCTTGGTATTATGGTTTTAAATAATTTGTCACCAAGAAATTTTTTTATTTCTCTAGCTACTTGTTCTGATATTCTGTTTCTGCGATCATACATTGTCAACAATATACCCTTTATTTTAAGCTGAGGATTTATTGTTTTGCGAATAAGTTTGATGGTTTTAAGTAGGTGACTTAGCCCTTCCAAAGCAAAAAATTCGGATTGCACAGGAATAATTAACTCATCAATCGCGGCCATTGCATTTATGGTTAGTAAATTCAAAGAAGGTGGACAGTCAATTATGATATAATCATATTTTTTATTAAGCTGTTTTATGTGTGATTTTAGAATATATTCGCGTTTATTTTGCTTAGCAAGACTCAATTCTGCAGCGGCCAGATCAACAGTACTTGATATAATATCTAAGTTTTTTAGATCAGTTTGTTTTACGGCGCTGTTTATGTCGCATTGGTTGGTCAAAACTCCATAGATATCTTTTTGGCGCTCGTTAGGTTCTATACCCATGCCAGTTGATGCGTTACCTTGCGGGTCTATATCTATAATTAAGATTTTTCTACCTATAACCGCAAGAGATGCTGCAAGATTCATGCATGTGGTGGTTTTGCCAACGCCACCTTTCTGATTTGCTATACCTATTACTTCCATTTTAACTTACTAATCTCTAAAATGACACTTTCATCTGAAGTTATACTTTTATATGTTTTGTAGTTAAATTGCCAGGATTTTTCTGCATCTAGAATCTCGTTTTTATAGTTCTTTCCCTTCATAAAGACAGCTTTGTGTTTATTATTAAGTAAATTAGAGCTTAAATTAAAGAGTTTCGTTAAAGGTGCTACAGCTCTTGCGGTTAAAATATAATCGTTTTTAATCGTTACATCTTCGATGCGCTTGTTAAGTACGCATATCTTTAGACCCAGCTGTTTAGCTACTTCTTTTTGAAAATTGGCTTTTTTGGCAATAGATTCAACAGACACAACATCATAGCCAATAATACTTAATATAAGGCCGGGCAAGCCAGCGCCAGAGCCAAAATCTACAATAGTCAGGTCTTTGCTTAGATATTTAGCTAGTTGCAAAGAGTCTATAATATGGCGTTGCCATATATGAGGGAGTGTGCCAGACCCTATTAGGTTTAGTTTCTTATTATGCTCTAATAATAGAGTTACATAATTTTCAAGATTTTTGCATGTTTCACGTGAAACATCTGAAATCTCGTTTAATTTATTAAAGTAATCAATTTCCATACTATTATTCATAAATTAAATATATTTAAATTCTAGATAAATATCTTGCCAACACCATGTAATAATATATTATAGCGTGCAATTATATTTGACATGTTATGAAGGGTTTTAGTTTGCTAGAGTTGTCAATTGCGATTGCAATTATGGCGTTATTAATGGCGGGAGTATCTGTGGGGGGTAGTATTTTAGAAAGCGCGCAAGTTTTGTCGGTAGCAAAGCGTGTTAAGGAGGTTGATTTGGCGGTGTTTAATTTTAAAGAGAAATATGGAAGCTACCCAGGCGATTTTAGTGATGCATATCGTTATTTTGCCTATGATTCTGATGATATTTGTGGAGAGGAAAGTCAGTGTAATGGAGATGATGATGGTTATATAGAAGTGGGTGAAAAATATAGTAGTGAGACATATAGATTGTGGCAGCATTTAGAGTTGGCTGGTGTAATTAAGGGTAGTTATAGTGGTGTTTGGGGTGTGGATCAATATTATATGGAGAGTGATTTTGATTCTATTTTAACGGTTAAGCAAGAAGAAGATTATGGTAATGTCATAAAGCTTGGTTCATTTGTTAGTGTCTCGGGCGGTACTAGTGATGGTGGCGCTTTTCTGCCCTTAATTGCAGAGAGAATAGATCAAAAGTTAGATGATTCGAGTCCGGTTAAAGGTCAATTAAGGGGTGGGCATGGTTTTTTAGGAGGGGACGAGTCTGATGATGCTAATTATGATCAGAATTGTCATGATGAGACAAATTATAAAGTTGCTTATGAGGAGAGTAGCTCCTGTAATATATTCTTCATTTTATATTAATACACAGCTTGCACAGGCCATAAAATTATGTTATAGTTGTATTAACTTAACTTAGGATGCAATGGATATAAACTGTAAATTAAAACAAGAAGCTAGCTGTAATATTAACGCTGCAGCTTTATATGTAGAGAGCTCTGCCGCAAATGGTGTGGAGACTGTGATAAGCGTAGAGCCTAAATGCTCTAAAATTTCAGAGCAGCAGCTTAATAATTTAACTTATATTATGCAAAAAGAGCTGAAGCAGGATAAAATAGTAATTATCAAAAACATGCAGATGAGCAAGCAAAATTTCACTAAGTTATCTACAAAAATAGATTGTGCGCAGGCTAAGGTCGTATTTTTAGCTTCAATAATTAATTAAAAATAAGCGATAAGATTCAAGATTATATAACAAGAGCTAAAATGGTGAAGGCCAGAACTATTAAATAAGCAAATGAGGAGGAAAATCTTTCTGAATTATCTTATGAGAACAGATTATACAGGGAAGAATATGGCGCTTTAGCGCAAATGGTTAGTTAAAAATAACTAACTGGGTCTACAGCTTTTCTGCCTTGTCTTACCCCAAAATGCAGCTGGGGTGAAGAGACATTTCCTGTAGCTCCAACAGTGGCTATTTTTTCACCTTTTTTGACTGTTTGATTTTTAGCAACAATAACTTCGTTACTATGTGCATATGCAGTTAAAATATTGCCACTATGTTTAATAATTATCAGATTACCATAACCTCTGAGCTCATTTCCTACATAAACAATTTTGCCATCGGCTGCAGCCTTTACCTCAGTACCAAGCGGAGCTGCTATATTTATACCATCATTATGAGTACCATTTTTTCCAGGTCCAAATTTCTTAATAATATTACCATTTAGTGGTTTGCTAAGTTTGATTTTGCCTTTAAAAATATTTGATACAATATGTTTTTTATGTGAAGGTTTAGCGTTATAAGGTATAAGTAGCACTCTACCTATTTTAATGTTACTATTAGTTTTAAGATTGTTAAGTTGAGCTAGTTCACTCAGGCTTACATTATATTTCCGCGCAATTACGGTTAGGCTTTGGCCATTTACCACCACATGTGTTTTTCTTTTATTTGGTAAATCTAATATCTGCCCTGGTTGCAATATGTAGGGGGGCTTAAGGTTGTTACTATCTATTAATTGTCTGGTGGTAACTTTATGCTTTTTTGCAACTACATATAGATTGTCGCCGTTATTTATTAGTATCTGGTTAGCTTTTAGGTTTTTTTTATGTTTTGCTTTAGTTATTTTGGGTGTTGGTTTGGTGATTTTTATAGGTTCAATACCTTTTTTGCCATAATGCAGATGACCTTTATAGCTAATTGGCGCAATATCTTGGCTACATGAGCTGATGAAAATGAGTAAAATAATAATTTTGCTGTAAAGTCTCATTTTAGTAGAAATATTTTCTTATAATTTCTCCTAAAAGTAAAAATAACACAAGTTTTTTTTAGATTTTAATGAAAAGCACAAACAAAGAAGGGGCTTTGTTTAATTATGCTTAGATCTTGACTATAAGGTTTAGCGGGTTTAAAACAGTTAAACATTCTAAAGTGTCGCGGGGTGGAGCAGCCCGGTAGCTCGTCAGGCTCATAACCTGAAGGTCGTTGGTTCAAATCCAGCCCCCGCAACCAGTTTTTATAAGGGGTCAAGCCCTTTTCAATTTTTCTTCATATTCCTTGGGGGTACCACACAGATAAAAGACAATCAATAATCTAAGCTGTTTTTGCATAAGTTTTAGAAGATAAATTATGCTGCTGTATCCAGTAAATCGTAATTCACCAAATTTTCTAAGGACAAATGCAATAAAGCATTGCCAAATTCTTTTAATGGATTTGTATCATTAAGCCAA
This sequence comes from Alphaproteobacteria bacterium, assembly GCA_018667735.1. Classification (NCBI taxonomy): domain Bacteria; kingdom Pseudomonadati; phylum Pseudomonadota; class Alphaproteobacteria; species Alphaproteobacteria bacterium. The sequence continues at coordinate 12,203 of JABIRX010000006.1, forward strand.
GAAGTAAAATCTTCTTTGGATTTAATATTGAATATCTTTTTTATATTCACAAAATGCTTTGCTGACTTAGCTTCTGAAAAAAGCCTGAATTTTGAACTATTACCTTCATATCCTAAATACACCATAGTCATAGGATGCCAACTTACCCAAGACTCAATGTTTAGTTTACTATAAAGATATAATATAAAATCTGCTTGAATTAGATAATTAAATTCTACCCCTGAAGCTATTGAGCGATCTTTCAAGAGATCAGCATGCACAGACACTCTATTCAATTTTAATCTTATGTTTCTCTCTGCTAAAGAATGAAGGTGTGAATAAAAAGCGTAATAAGAACTCATTTTATCATCCTGAGAATTATATTTTTTGTCCAAGTAATATTCAGTGTGCATAAGATCACATGCCATGTCAAATTTCTCATGTTTCAGAAAAATCGCAATGGTATAAAGGAATAGCTCATGTAATATAAATTTAAAATTCTCAGAATCTTGTTCATTGAAGCGCCGTTTTACACTTGGCACTTGAGTATAGCGAAATAATTCTTCAAAAAATTTATGAAATTTTCTTACGAAATTTAAACAATCATATCTTACAGTTAAAGTTATCAGCTCAATTATTTGGTTTCTGTACGGAATAAACTTCTCTATACTTTCTAATAATAATTCATCATAAAATCTGCTATCCTCTTTAGATTTAGCGATTCTGAATTTTCCAAGCTGATTAATAAAATTAGATAAAAATTCATCTAATCTACCTTCTGCATTTCCATTGGAGTCTCTAATAGAGCCTTTTAAATCTTCAAACTCAATGTTATTTTCAAAGAAAACAGAAGTTTCTGCATTTAGGAATTTTGGCTTTTGTCCTATAGGCGGTTTTATGTGAGTAGGTTTATCATATATCCACCTTAGCAATTGTTTAAAATTAGCAGAATACATACCATCGTCACTCAAATCTATATGAATCCTATTTTCTAGGTAAGCTGGCAAATATGGTTTACTGTTGTTATCCTTTTCAGAAATCACAGCAACAAATTTGTTCTGATTTGCTTTATTATAAACCTTTGGAGATATAATTTGAGTCTCCGTACCAACTCCTCCTGTTTTTTTATCTGCTTTTTCTTGATATTCTTTATCACATATAATGATTACTTTTGTAATCGCTTCATCAGAAACCATTTTTTCCATGAAAGTATACATACAGCTTCCTTCCTTTAAATCCCATTTATCAAGTATTACATCAACTCCTTTGCATCTTAGCTCTGTGGCTAGTTTAAGAACCCATTGTTGATGATTTTCACTACTCCAACTATATGATATAAATAACTTTAATGGTAAGTCTTTTGATTTATTCATCATCGTCTCCCTTAGTATCTTTAATCTCACCTTTTATTTTATCTTTATCGACCCCTTGCTTAGCAAGTCTTGCCTGAAGCATGATGGTTTTTCTATCTTCTGCACTTTTTGCCATTATTTTTATAACCTCAGACAAAATATCATCACTTGCTTTGGCTTGGTTCTCGATGTGATTTTTCACTTTTAGAATCCAAGAATCTTTCTGTTAATTCTTTTTCAATAACTGGCTTTTTGAGCTTTTCCATCTTGGAAATAGCTCTATCAAAATCATTTTGAAAATTTTTATCTTGGATAACTCTGAATTTCTCAAACTCGTTTTCTGCTTTTAGCTTTGCTTCCAAAGCAGTTACTTTGCCTTTGTCTGCTAGAATAGGATAATCTGAAATATCTAGGAATTTATTTAGGAAAGTAATCCAATCTTGCATATTAGTGACAATTCCTCTCTCTGCTCGATTCTCGGCTAAATCAACATAAGAGGCTACGATTCGTTCTAGTTCTTTAATGTGTTTTTTGCCTAAGTAATTTTTGGCAATTGAGACATCATTTTTTAATATTATTCCATCTGGAGCATCATTCCAAGTTTTTAAACCCATAAAGGCTTTTTTAGAGTCTGCTTCATTATAAATTATTTCAGCGGCAGTATTGCCAGTAATAGCAAAATGGAGCTTGTTTTGAACAGTTGCAAAGAAGTCTTTGGTAGCTGGTGCGTTTTTATCATAATCAGCAGAAAGAGCGTAAATATCAGTGATTTTTTGATAAATTCTCCGCTCACTAGCTCTAATCTCTCGAATCCGTTCCAGTAGCTCGTCAAAGTAATCTTTTCCAAAATTTTTGATTTGCTTGAGACGATTATCATCCATAGCAAAGCCTTTGATAGTATATTCTTTTATGATTTTAGTTGCCCAAATTCTAAACTGAGTTGCTTGGTAGGAATTAACCCGATAACCAACGGCAATAATTGCATCTAAATTATAAAATTTAGTTTTGTAATTTTTCCCATCTTCGGCAGTTGTCAAGAAATCCTTTACTACTGAGATTTCTTCTAACTCATTATCTGCAAATATATTTTTTAAATGCAGACTGATATTTTGTTTTGTTGTCTCAAATAGTTCTGCTATTTTCTTTTGCGTAAGCCACAGATTATCATCTTTAAAAAACACATCGATATGAACTTTTCCTGATGCGGTTTGGAAAATAACGAAGTTGCTAAATTTCTCTAATTTAACTTTCATAATATTTCAGGGACACCTTTTTAATAAAAATTAACCAATTTCCAGCAAAGTTAGTAAATGAAAGAGTAGGCTTTAGCCCTTTATATGTCAAGCTTTATGAGTAAAGAGAAATGATAGCAAATATGATGTCTATGTGGCTCATAACCTGAAGGTCGTAAGTTCAAATCTTGCCCCCGCAACCAGTTTCCATAAGGGTTTCACGAAAACCCCAAAACTCCCAAATCAAAATAATGCCGCGAAAATGCCGCAACTTTAACAGATCTCATGAGTTTTTAAGAGATTTTAAAGGAATTCATTCCAAATTTTATACCAAGATTTTTCTTTATTTTAAAAATTAGATTCTTCTAATAATCAAGCGGATACAAGGGTTCATTATTAATAAGAATCTTGTAACGACCGTTAGGTAAATATTGTGCTAGCCACTTTATATTCATCTACAAAGAAGTCGGTTATATTAACATTGCCACATAAAAACTAATCAAGCCAATTTACTCGATGCAACCGACGTAACGACGCCCTAGCAATATAAAAGCTAAGAGAAATAAAAATTTAATTCTTTATTCTGTTCAACCATTTTATTTTTAAATTCAGAAATTTTTATTTTTTTAGATATATCTTCTATTGACCCCACATTAATTTTAAAAGGTTCTTTTGTATTCGAGCCAATAGCTAGTCTCCACTCTTTCTGCCATGCATATTCATCTAACTTATTAAAAAGATCTACTTTTCCATCAAAAAAAGAGGGAAGATATTCAACATTAGAAGCAGATATTGTGTAAAAGTCGGATTTCTTTATTGCTCGATTCAACCGAGTAGAAAATTCATTTAAATTGTGAATCACCAATATGGTATCACCAAATTCTTTCACTCGATTATCAAAAATATTATCTCCATCATTTAATGCATCTTCCTTATATACCGCTGATGCTGAAAAAAGGTGCGTATATTTATTATTATCATCTTTAGGGCTATATATGCCAACTGATTGCACTATATCTTTGATTACAATACCATTAATCATAATATTGCTTTCCTTTGGCGATGCTAAATAAGTATTATTTTCATAAGAATCACCTCGAATTTTGTTATCTTTTATTTTTTGGAAGAAACTAACTGTATTCATATAAATATTCCCCTTCATGAGATCATCTATATGCTCTTCCTTTCCAAATTTTACCAAAAAGAGAGGAGCCTTTTTCATAACTTTTTAAAGATGAGTTTTAATTTATGAGATTTATTGATTACATTAATAACCTTGGTGCAATAAGAAATCAAAAGAAATACTAGATAAATTCAAACAGGAATATTTCACTCTACACCATTTTACCAGTCAAATAATTACCTTGATATTCATTAGAGCGCTTTTTACTAATTTAATTTTTTCTTTTTCTTCCTCAAATCACTCTTTAATTTAAACTTCCTTCTCTTTTCTGCCATTTCAACAGGGTCATTAACAACTTCCCTTGGTACAATTGCAGAATTCTTATCAAAGAGTTTTGTATATCTAGTTTTTCCTCTACTTTTTATAACCTCTATACCAACTTTTTCAAGACTAGGAGTTAATCTGGTAAGAGCTTTAGAAAAGGAGATTGAGTTTCTAGGAAATTCATTACCAACGAATGGGTGGGTTTGAGTGTAATGATCTTCTAATTGTTCATAAACATCAGTAGGAGTCCCATCTAATGGGTTAAAACCTACTTTTAGATATTCCATAATTGTTATTCCTAAAAGAGAGTTGTTTATGTTGTCATAATTAGATTGCATGAGGTTCTCACTATAGGCTTCTTCAAAGCCTTCATAATATTTATAAGAAGAAGGGTAGACCTCATCTAGAGCTATTCCTATTCTAGCAAAATCTGACATTCTAGGTAAATTATCAATTTTTATTTCAGGTAAGATTTCTAATATTTTAGCAGTAATATCAAGAATCCCACCTAGAATTTTAGGTGCATCAGATCTAAAATTATTTAATAAATAAGCATCACTCTTTTTTACCTCAAGCTTGGGAAGTTTTATTATAATTGACCTCTCAGCTAAATCACCTCTATTAATAATAGTTTCACTGATACCGTTTAGAATTACCGGAGAGGATACAGAAAATTGTATAGTCTCAGAATCAGTACGTAATCTTCTTGCAGCAAAAGAAGCTCCAGTTGAGATCTTTGCTAAACTATCAGATACTTTAGGGGTTATAAATGAAACATTATCTAATCCTAAATAATAGCCAGTATTAGCAACAATCATTAAATCTCGTTCATTATTTGGTATTGATGGAAGAGGAGTATGGCTATCATCAATTAGACTTCTAATAATTTTACTGGTTGTGCTTTTACTCGAACCTTGATCTCCAGATAGATTTAAAATTACTTTAGAACCAACTAGTTTTTGGGGAAATAATGTATGGATTATCCAAGTAAGAATTAATCTAAAATTTTCTTCACTGCCATAATTTATATAATTACGAAGCAAATTAGCATCTCCATTTTTCTCAGGAATAAAAAGCCCTTTCATGGATGAATTACGCCGAAACATTACATCATAATTATCAATAACATCCCAGCCATCAGAAGTGATTTTTACAGCTCGTAATTTATCATCCATCAAATCTAAATATAGATCACCGTCCTTTTCTCCAACCCTAATAAACGATTCTGTGCTAACACTATTTCTACGAGCTAGAGACTCAATAAATCTAGCTCCAGTCTTTATAGTAGCATAGCTCATAGCATGTAATTCATATTCAAAGGATTTACTTATTACAAAATCATAGAATTGCTCTGAATCTAGAGTGCAAGCTCCTTCATCACCTAAAAATACAAATATTTGGTTATTGGTTTTAATCAAACTCAAATCATATCGGAGTATTACTTTTACAATATGGTAAGCTCCTCCCTCATTATTTAAGAAGTTCGTTCTTTTGTCACCACATAAAGAATCAGCATAGGCAATATAACGCCCCATCAATGACTTTATTTTTGCATTATATGAATTGTCATTAGTTTTAGATATGTTTTCTGGAGTATGAGTAGCCGCTGATACTTCAGGATTCTTACTTTTATTTTCCATGATTGGCCTCTATATAATTTCTGTTAATAAAAGCTTTTATGTCAGAAGATTTATAGCGAACTTTTCTACCACAATGGAAATAAAGTAGATCTTTATGTTTTCCCAAATAACGCCATTGGGCTAATTGCTTGGGAGATATTTTTAATATTTCTGCTACTTCTTCAGGAGTTAGAATTTCATCAGATTTTGGCATGATTACCTCAAATAATAATTAATAAAGTTACGAATTATTCCTTAAATTCGTAGCCTCATTTTTACCATTTGTTCATAATCTTTCAATTTGTAGTGATACCCTAACCTAGGGTAAGGGTTAGTTTTTCTCAGATTCCTTTGATTAAATTTCTTTTCTTATATTCAGGTGCTTTCTTAGCAATTTCAATAAGCTGTTCTCGCACATGCCCCTCTACAGATTTAAATAATTTTTTAATCCCGCGGTATTTCTTGCTTTCCTGTTTGATACCACCTGCAAAACAAATATATTGTTCTTTAAGGTTAAAAATATTTCCTTTGTCATCTTGGAGAAGATATTCAGATTCATTATTGGAATTAGCAATATATTCCAATATATAATCAGTCATTACAGTATGGTCTTCATTATATTTATATTCTAACTCTCCTTTATTATTTGATGTTTTCTTACTCCATTTTTCTGTTACTATTGGAGCTATGATTTCTTGCATATGATTAATTACAGCATTCTTTAGAATACTAGTGGGTGCCTTCTCAGCATGCATCTTTCCATGTTTTCTTCTTTCATCATTAACATCACTAATATCCATATTTTTTCTTCCAACTATTTCCAAGAATTCACTTTTTATGTATGTTTGGAATTCATCTTTAGAAACTAAAAGATTATTGCAAATAGTTAGATTTCTATCAACCACGTAAGAATTTAAAGGATCTATAAATAAATCATCATATTTGTTAGGATCAAATTCCTTTATTGTTTCAATATCAGAATATTTTATTTTAAATTCTAATTTATTAGATTTAATAAGATCTCTTAGGATCTGTAATACAGAATGGTATCTTTTGTAACTCTCAGAGAGCTCTATAAATAGATCATCAGATAAATAATCTTTACCTATATTATCCACAAATTGAGATATATAATCTGTAATATCGCTACAAGAATTATTATCCTCAAAATCATTTATACGGTCTTTTAAATAATCAATAGAGCTTTTTTTAGAGCCTCTTAAATCATTAGCCAGAAACAAATACCCTGATATATCCTTTCCTTCTTCGTGTAACTTGGCTATTTTATTATAAGCCTCATCAATAAGATCTAGTACATATTCTTGGATATTATAAAGAGAGAATTTATCTTCATCATCCCAATTTTTAATTTGAGTTCTACCTATTTTATTAAACAGCTCAATGATTCCATAATATCTTGGATTCGTTTTTATTTTGATCTTATCTTCTGGAATATTTATCTCATAAGTGGCTTCAGATAGGCTTCCAAATCTATTATAATCTTTTAAAGAGCTAGACATAAATCAATACACATTAAAAATTAGGTAAACGATCTATTTTAGCAGATTAAGGACAATAAAAGCCACCATTATTATAGATAAGCCATGTAAAAATTGCTCATTTACAATTGCAACAGTCACGTTTTGATTGAGAGTAATATTTTAATAATACTCTAGAAATAATATCATGAACCAGTTATCTATATTAGATGTAGTCAATGTCATAATAATTAACCCTAACCTATACCGAGGCTATCCATATCGCTTCAAATACTTAAAAACATTATCTAGCATCTATCTCCAATATTAATTATTTTGGTTATAGATATGGCGCATAAAATTAGACAAAGATCTTTATTATTAACTAATGATAAAGTTAAAAACTTAACTCCAACTGAGGAATCAGTTTTATATTACGACACTCAGCAAATTGGCTTATCAGTAATTGTTAGAAAAACAGGTAGAAAAAGCTTTTCCATTAGAAGGCGTGATCGTAACAAAAGAGATAAAAGAATATTAATAGGAGATTTTCCAGATGTTACTGTATCTCAGGCAAGGTCAAGAGCTATGGAGGCGATCACTGTAATACGAAATTCTAAAAATCTATACCTATCTACCCTAGATAATAAAACTACTAGCCAAAGGACGTTCCAAGAAATATTTACAGAATTCTTAAATAGATATGCAAAAGAGGAAAAAGATAGCTGGAGTCACGATGAGGCAGAAATAAATAAGCATGCAAAACACTGGTTTCATAGAAAAGCTGCTAGCATTACCAAACAAGAAGTAATTGAGCTTCATGATAAAATAGGAAAAAATTCAGGTAGAACGCATGCTAATAGAGTAATTCAAAGGATTAGTGCAATTTATAATAAAGCAATTTACTGGGAGAGGCTTCAGTTTAATCCAGCTAAAGGAATTAAAAAATTTAAGGAAGAATCTAGAGATAGATTTTTAGAAACTAATGAGATCCCAAGATTTTTTGATGCTTTAACAAAAGAGCATAACCAAACAGTAAAAGATTTTGTTATGGTGGCTCTTTTAACTGGGGTTAGGAAAACCAATATTCTTAAAATAAAATGGAGTGATGTAAATTTAGATGCTAATATCCCTAAGTTACAATTACATCTAGAAAACAAAACCAAGCCAGGACGAAATCAAGATATAGCATTGGTAGAAGATGTAATAAAAATACTGAGGTTTAGAAAGAAATTACAAGAAAGATCTAAAATCAAAAGCGATTATGTATTTCATGGGAAAGGAGAAGGTGGTTATTATAAAGACCCTAAAAAAGGTTGGGCTAGAATATTAGAAAATGCAAAAATAGAAGATTTAACAATTCACGATATTAGGAGAACTTTAGCTACATATCTGAACCAAACAGAAAGCAACCCCTTTATAATTAGTGCTATTTTAGGTCATCAGAATAAAAATGTTACAGAAACTTATGCAAGATCAAGCTTGGAAGCTCAACGTGATTCAATAGGAAGAGCTTGGAGTAAGATTAAAGAATATACAGAAAAGCAAGATTTCTGGTGGGAATAATTAATCTTTTTTCATAAAAACTATTTTCTCCAATAGAGAAGTATTTTTATCCAGAGAATTAATTAATTCAGCATTCATTAATTTCATTAAAGTTGCAAAAGATCCTCTTAAAATATGGACTTCTTCTCGGGCAAGATTTAAGTCACTTTCATAGCTGGATATAATTTTATTCACCTGCAACATTTGGGATTTAAAAAGACTAATTTCTTCGTTTAAAGCTTGGGTTTTATCGTTCATAGTAAAATATTCAATTAGATTAACAACCCATTCAATCAAAGCGGTGCAGTTGCAATTGTAAATGAATAAAAGTAAAATTTTATTTCTAATTTTGCGGTAGAAATGTTACAATTATTTTATAATTAAAATACTCCGATAATATATGTTTGAATCACTAAGGAATATTACCAATTCTACAGAAAGAGAGGCTTTAGTTTCTATAGTAGAAACTAGAACAACTGATTATTTTCCAGATACAAGTGGAAAGCATCCTGCACAAGAGCATTTTGCACAATATTCTACAATGGTAGAAGAAAATTATAAAACCCTAAAATCATATACAGATCAGTATGGATGGCCGTCTCAAGACAAATTAACAAAAATAGGATTATCACAAAAAGATGCTTTAGCTGTAGAAACAGCAGCATTTTTGTGTGTACAACATTTAGACGCAAATATAACTCCGAGGATAAAGGCAGAAAATTATGATATTACAGGGCAGGATATAGCATCTACATGGCAAGATAAATTATCAGACAGTAGAGTAGTAGGAAGGCAGAGTGAGATGTTATCATTAATGAAGGAGGATGGAGCCAATGGAGGGTTTTGTTGCTATTTAACAGATAGAACTCTTAGAAATAGTGATCAACCTCAACTTTTTGGTACACAGGGCTCTTTATCTAGCTTTGGTATAGGAGATGAAAAACCTCCTCAAATATCTTTACCAAGTGGTGACATTGTTTCTATTGATGTGGCAATATCTAATTCTGGTTTTCTTGCTAGAAGAAATAGTAGTGGGTTATCCCAAGATATGGAGTCCCTACAAACCCATAACCCCTTATCTTTTGTAAAAGAAGCAAGGAATCATTTTCCTTTACACGCTAACGATACAAAGTCACTAGATATATTAAAACAAGAAATAGCCTCAGTTAGAGATTTATCACAAAATGGATTAGACCCTAATTCTCCATTAATAAAGGAATATATAAATTCTAGTTATAGCAAGGATGGCTGGGCTAATATTCATAAAGAAATAGGTGGATTCACAGAAGTAACGAAGGATGGAAATAGGTCAGAAGGAGAAAGGATAGATGCTGAAGGATATTATGCTATTTGTAAGTTTAAAATTACGGGTCATTTAAATAAATTAAACGAAACAGATAGAGAGCAAGAAATAAAAAAATTAGCTCCCGTATTGGAAGAACATTTTGGTCTTTCAGGGAATGTAACATTTAAACAAATTCAAGATCATACAGAAAGTTATGCAAGAGAAGTTGCAGAAAAATATACAGAAAATTTTACTACTCCTGCTAAAGCATCTGCTTTATGTCAGGCAAGTGCGGTCATAATGCAAATGCCATCAGTAGGAGGAAAATGTGAAGACTTTGATCAGGTTGCACAACAACACTTTAAAGCAGCAAACCAATGTGCAGATATGGGAAGTAGCAGAGGTTGCACTTATCTATCTACAGCTTATGAATGGATGCAAGATCCTCATATTCCATATAAAGAAGCAGTAGAGCATTTAGTAGAAAAACCATCAGATATGGATTTTAATAAATTTTGCAAAGGAAAAGATACAGAATATACCGAAAAAGCAGCAGAGTTAGGTAGTTTATCTGCAGTAGGCTCTCTAGGTAAAGCGGCAAAGAAAGAAGGGAATCTTGAGCAGGCAGAGCCCCAATTAAAAATAGCTGCGGATGGAGGGTTTAACCGATATCAATATTTATTAGGAGAATTGTATCTATCACAAGGGAAAAATGAAGGAGCAAAACATTATTTAGATCAAGCTAGAGAAAATGGGTTTGATGTAGAAAAAGAACTAAAGAAATCTGGTTTAACCCTACCAGAAGAGAAAAAACAACACACTCCAGAACATAAAGCACTAGGTGAGCAATTATCAAGATCAGGTGTATCTATGGGAGAAACAGAGCCTCATTATAGAAGACCAACCACTAACTCCCTTTTAAAAGAAGGAAAACTAGAAGAAGCCATGGATCACGACCCTAAATTTGCTGATATGGTAAGAGAACAGCAGGGAAAAGGTAAGGGAGACGGATTCAGCAGATAGATAAAAATAAATTTATTATTGTAATTAATGGTATATTTTGTCTTTAGTGAAAGTAATTTCCTTTAAAGTGGGGTTCTAAATGTTCCTCGAGTTTCAACACTTCAAATAACTTTTAAGGTATTTCACCTGTAAGAAAAAATTAAAGTGCCGTAAAAATGCCGCAACTTAATAAGATTTCAAAAGATCTAAATAGATCATAAAAGAAAATAGAAGCTATAGAATTCAAACCCCAAGAGACATAAAAAGATTGAATGAGAATTAAAGAGATTTCACTTATTTAAGGCTCATAACCTGAAGGTCGTAGGTTCAAATCCTGCCCCCGCAACCAATATCAAGTATATACTCAATCAGACAGCATGCTTAATCTATCTTGACCTTCAGCCTGAACGGGATAATCGCTATGCTTTTTTCTAGGGCGCTATTCAAACTGGCTTGCGCCAGACTTTGGGTCGGCCTTTGCACCCAATTCACCTCAAGTTACCTGGTGTGACTTGACGGGTTAGCTCTTCCAGCCTCTACTTTCTCTGCAAATGTCAGCTCTTCTTTTTTAGTTAAACTAGAATTTTTTGCTTGGTCTAGCTGGGTGTCATCATCTGGATTAGAGGTTTTTGGGCTCTTGGCTGTTAAGCCACTATTTTCTATGTTTGCCTCTGTCTTCTGTTGCTCTTGCCTTTCTGCTTTAAGACTAGTTTTTTCCAAATCTGCTATGGTTGCTGGATCTACTTGCTCGATTGCTGTTTTGGTTGCATAACTTGCCATTGCACTAACAACTCCGCCTGCTGCGCTAAGTAATAAAGTTTCAGCTATCATAATAAATACCATTAAATTAATTAAGATGATAACATAAAATGTAACTTAGTTCAAGCAGTATTAGTTTTTTATGGTTTTAATTGAGTTTTTAGCAGATTAAAGCCACAGCTTGGAATCTAATATAGGTTTCACCTTTAAAACAGTTGAATAATAACGAGCAAATATGTTCTATGTTTAGTTATAAGAAATACTTTAAGATAATAAAATATTAATGCTGTATTCACAAAAACAACTGTTATTATTGGTTGCGCTAACTAATTAATAAAATTAATGACTAAATTACTAAATCAATATTCTATCTGTGTTATTGACATTGGTTCTCCCAAATTAGGTAATATTGGTTGGTGTGTTTATGATGCTTTGCATAACAAATATTACAAAGGCGCTGATTTGCTAAAATTATACCCTGTATTAAGTAGTATATGTGAAAATAATGGTTTAATTTTAGGCTTAGAAGCTCCCTTATTTGTACCTTTAAGGACCGATCTATTATTAGCAACCAAAGCCAGAAAAGGGGAGGGTAGAAGACCATGGTCGGCGGGAGCGGGGGCTCAAGTTCTGGCTCTTAATTTGCCCATAATGACCCATATTTTTAAAAATTTATTGCATCTAAAACCAAATTTAAAATTCTCATTTTCTGCCGATAATTTTACTGCAGCCACAGAAGAAGTTATGATTTTTGAGGCCTTAGTAAGTGGTACCGATAAAGGTAATACACATATAGATGATGCAGAAATAATGGTTAATTCATGTAAAAAATATCTGCAAAAGCAGCTTCTACCTAAAAATATCTTGGAAACAGAAATAGGGGTAGAATATTTTAATCTGGCAGCCGCAGCATTACAGCGAGTAGGCTATAAAAACCACATACAGCAACTTTCATCATCATTGCCAATCTATAAACCAGATTAAAATGAAAAAAAATCAATTAGCTGAAAAAACTTGTATAATATGCAAACGCCCATTTAACTGGCGTAAGAAGTGGGAGAAAGTTTGGGCCGAAGTAAAATATTGCTCCAAAAGATGTCGCAACAATAAAAATACTAAAATTAAGAAAGATGATTAAAATATTTTATGATGGTAAATGTGGATTATGTAGTAAAGAAATTAACTATTACATGAAAATAGCGCCAAAAAATACCTTTCTTTGGTATGATATTACACAAAATCAAGAAATTCTTAAGGAAGAACAAATAGAGCTTAAAGCTGCGCTCAAAATATTGCATGTAAAAGATAAAAAAGGAAATTTAAAATTAGGTATAGATGGCTTTATTGTAATTTGGTCAGCTTTGCCAAAATGGCATATTTTAAGTAAAATAATTGCTTTGCCAATTATTAAGCAAGTAGCAAAAATAAGCTACTTTGTCTTTGCTAAATATCGTTATAATGAGACTACATATTGCACTATAAAAGAAAAATAAAAGCTTAAATTCCACTTAAGTAATTAATAATCTTAAGCATATATATGGAGTAAATTATAAATTATTTGCTAAATAGATTGTTATATTATAACATTTACCCTTAATTTTTAGGCAGAAAATAATGCAAAGCAATATATTACCAGTAACAGTCTTGTCTGGATTTTTAGGCGCAGGAAAAACCACTTTACTTAATCATATTTTAAATAACCGTGCAGGTAAAAAAGTAGCAGTAATTGTAAATGATATGAGCGAAGTAAATATAGATGCTGATTTAATAGAAAAAGGCGGATCAGAGCTATCAAAAACAGAGGAAAAGTTAATGGAAATGAGCAATGGCTGTATTTGCTGCACTTTGAGAGAAGATTTATTAGAGCAAGTAAAAGAATTAGCTGCTAAAAATAAATATGACTATTTGCTAATAGAAAGTACTGGTATATCTGAGCCTTTGCCAGTTGCAACCACCTTTGATTTTAGAGATGAAAATGGTGCAAGCTTAGCAGATGTATCAAAAATAGATACTATGGTAACAGTAGTTGATGCCGCTAATTTGATAAGAAATTACAGCTCTACAGACTTTTTAAAGGATGGCGATGAAAGCCTTGGTGAAGAAGATGATCGAGCTTTAGTAGATTTGTTAGTTGAGCAAATAGAGTTTGCTAATGTTATATTATTGAATAAAATAGACTTAATTTCAGAAGAACAGCTCCAAATAGTAAAATCAATAATTCGTGGCCTAAATATAAAAGCTAAGATTATTGAGACTAAAGAGGCAAAAATAGACATTAACCAAGTGATAGACACCAAGCTTTTTAATCTTGAAGAAGCGCAGCAACATCCATTATGGGCGCAAGAGTTAAATAATTTTAAAGATCATAAACCAGAAACAGAAGAATATGGTATTTCAAGCTTTGTATATGAAGCAAGAGCGCCTTTTGATCCAGAAAAGATTCACCATTTTTTTAATCAAGAGTGGCTTGGTGTAATTAGGTCTAAAGGATTTTTCTGGCTTGCCACACAGCCAGATTTTGTAGTAGAATTATCACAGGCTGGTGCATTTGTGCGTAAAGAAAAAATAGGTCAGTGGTTAGCTGCGGTGCCGGAAGAGAGGTGGCCAGCAGGAGCTGAATTTGAAGAAGCTATTGAAAAATATTGGCATGAAGATTATGGCGATAGAAGGCAACAAATAGTTTTTATTGGACTAGTGAAGCAAATGGATGAAGAAGATATGAGAAAACAGCTTGATGCGTGTTTAATTACTGATTATGCTAAAAATAAAGCTAAATGGTTAAATGCGAAAGACCCTTTTCCTAAATGGAGTTAATTAGCAATAAGGTTAATATGAAAAAAGATATAGCAGCTGAAATAAAATATAATGATAAGGGCTTAGTGCCAGTAATAGCGCAAGAGCATAAGAGCAAAGAAGTTTTAATGCTTGCTTGGATGAATAAAGACGCTATTGCTGAAACTTTAGCAACTAATAAAGTTTGTTATTGGTCTAGATCAAGAAAAAAATTATGGCGTAAAGGAGAAACTTCAGGGCATTTTCAAACTCTAAAAGAGTTTCGCTATGATTGCGATAAAGACACAGTTTTAGTTTTAGTAGAGCAAATAGGACCTGCCTGCCATACTAATCGGCCAAATTGTTTCTATTATGCGGTTAGGGGTGAAGAAATAGAAATAATAAGTGAACCAATGAAATAAGCTTGCCAAAGTAAAATATTTTAAATAATAATGAGAGAAATTTATTATAGATTACAGAAAGAAGATTATGTTAATAAAGAAAGCTGAGATACAAGAAATTCAAAAAAAATGGGCAGATGGTATTGTAAAGATAGGCTCGCTTAAGGGTAATCTAGATTTATGTAAAGAATATAGCCACAAATTTATAGATCAATTATACGCTTTTGCAGAAGGTCCTGTTTTATTTAAACCAACCAAGGCTGCAAGAGTGCAATTTAGAGCGAATCGAGAGGCTGCATTATCTTATTTTATTGGTGGTAATCCAAATTATGAAGAAGATAAAGGTTTTGCTATTACCCCATGGAAGGAGGTTAGATTTGCAGATGATGCGCGCATGATATTAGAAGAAGATAGAGCTTTAGTTATGGGTAATTGTTTCTTCACTGATTATGATAATAATGAGGTAATGGTAGAATATAGCTTTTCTTATAAAAAATATTCTGGTCAATTAAAAATAGATTTACATCATTCTTCACTGCCATTTAAAAATTAATATTTTTGCAACCCCCTAAGCTTAATTGCATAAGATAGATTATGCGGCTAGAGCCACCCTTATGGTTATGGAGTAATGTTTTGCATAGTTTTTGTTGTTATACCAAGTCTCATTTGTAAGGATGATTATATTCAATGAATTTTGTGCTAGAAATTTTGCCTTAGAATTGCAGGGCTAGCTATTGCTAATGCAAAATTTCAAGGTAAAATTTATGGAAAAAAATTGCAGAAGAGAATTAGCTTTATAGATGGGATTCGGCATTATGTAAGTTTTTAGTAAAAAGAGGTAAAAAGCTAAGCAAGATAGTTAGCGACCAAATATTAAGTAAAAAAGGAATAATTAGAAGATCTATTTAGCTGGAGAGAAATATACCCCTGTTAAATAAAATTATGTAATTTTTCTAACTATTAACTGAGAATCCAACGCTTTATGTTTTTTTAACATTCTCATATTGGGAAAAAGAGTAGTTAATTTACAACAAAAATAAAAGAAAAGTTAGTAGTCTAAATTAAGGTGATTATTTTCTAAGGTGAATGGTAGAATATTTGCAGTAAATTATTAGATGCTAATAGAGCTGAAGCAAATTTCACTTACATGGAGAAAAGACAATATGCTTTATTCTAAATTTTTTGGTTTAGTTCTGTTAAGGGCATTTAAATAAAGTTTGACGAAAATACTAAGATTAAGATAAAGCAAACTAAAAATAGATAATTTATAGATAAAATGCTGGCTTTTGGCATAAATAGAAAATAATTTTAGTAAAATTGAGAAGCCATAGGAGCTAAAAAGAGATAAGTTTGTAGCTACTTCTTAATTTTGCTATTTATACTAATTTAGTCATATTTATTGTAAATAGTGCTTTAAATTAGCTGTTAATTTCTAATATAGGCTGGGATATTCTGATGACTTTACTGAACATATCTTGCGCTTATTTCTTAGCTTAATTATAATGGAATTATCGATTATTATTTAGCAGGCTTAACTAAATTATAAATATGAAAAATTTAACTAAATTAATATCGTTAATATTAATCACTATATTTTTATCTGCTATGAGTAAAAAAGAGGCTAAGAACATTTTGGGAGCTAAATTAGAAGCATGCTGCTACGCTCCTATGACAGGGTTTTTTAGAGATGGTTTTTGTCATACTAATCAACTAGATCACGGAACACATGTGGTGTGCGCTGTGGTTACAGATGAGTTTTTAGAATTTTCCAGGGCAAAAGGGAACGACTTGGTTACACCAAGGTTAGAATATCAATTTCCAGGTTTGAAAGCTGGAGACTCATGGTGCTTATGCGCTTTAAGGTGGATGGAAGCATATGAAAATGGCGTTGCTCCACCGATCAAGGCGGAAGCTACAAATGAAAAAGTTTTTGACTTTATCGCTAAGGAAAAATTAGAAAAACATTATATTCAATAAAATGAAGCAAAATTTCTATAGAATCATTATTCTTATTATATTGGTAAATATGAGTTTTAAACCAGCTTTTAGTAAAACAGAAGAGCCTAAATACCAGGTTTTAACTAAAGAAAATAATATTGAAATTAGAAATTATGAAGCAAATATTATCGCAGAGGTGACGGTGCATGGACAAAGAAAAGCTGCCGCTAGCTCAGCTTTCCGTATATTAGCTGATTATATATTTGGTAATAATGAACAAAATATTAAAATTTCTATGACAGCGCCAGTAAGGCAATATTTAGCAAAAGCAGATTTTACACCAGAAGCCAAAGAAGCATGGAATATTAGTTTTATAATGCCAAGCAAATTTACGTATGCCGCTTTACCAGCTGTAAATAATCCAGAAATTAAGCTAAGGAAGCTAAATAAAAGAAAATATCTAGTTATTAGATTTAGTGGCCTGGCCTCTGATGGTAAGCTAAAAGAAGCGCTAGAAGAATTAAGATATTATGTAAAAATTAATGAATTAAGGGTTAAAGAGAGCGTATTATTTGCCTTTTATAATCCGCCATGGACTTTGCCTTTTTTGCGCCGTAATGAAATAATGTTAGAATTAATAAATTAAACAGTGATGCTTAAATCTGAGTTTTAACTTTATTTTGGTTGGTATATCTTGCAGTTAAGGCTGCAAATTCCTAATGTTTGTTTATTCATCACTCTCATATATAAGATATTATGTGCCTTTTCTATAGTGTTAATAAAAAAATCTAGAAATAAATTGAATTCTAGCTACCTAGCTAGAACGCTTTTATTATCTTTCTTTAGTTATATTTCGGGGGGTAAGGTGGTATATTTTCTGTGTATTTCGCACTTTAATAGCTTTTTTCTATCATCTTGCTGTGATTAACTAATAAATGAGAAACAACCTTTTTAAATGGTTTATATCCTCTAAAATCATCAGTCATCAAAGTTGTAGATTTTGGGCCAATATTCTTAAAAAGAATAGAATGCAATGATTTGCAATCCAGTTTACTTCCTTCTTTGTTAGAGTGCTGCTTAGTCTTAACTTTGCCACCTCTTTCAATCATTCCAACTACACACTCCTTATCAGTTCCACAACCTCTTTTTGGAGGTAGGAAATCATTAGCTAAATGGCGTTAAAAAGCTAAGCTTTTTATTTGCAATTTGCCTGCAGCTTTTTTCGATAAAAAAGTAATAATTAAGCCTTTAAATTAGCGTTAATTATTGGCTTGCCTCTTATTTCTTTAGGCTCTTTATTACCAAATTCTAGCGCAGGTTTGGCCATTTAGCCAGATCATTAAAATAGCTTGAGAAAATTGCCTGTAATCAGCTAAAATTAACTAATTTTACTACAAAAGCATATCCTATAAATATTAGGCAATTAAGTGCTGGTTTTGAGGTTTAGCTTACAGATTATCTAGCTCTAATTCACTTATGTTAAGAGTCTTGCATATAGCCTTAGCTTTTATGTAGGTTTCTAATAATTCTTTTTCTGGTTCTGAATCATATATTATTCCTCCACCAACTTGAAACTCAAAATAATTACCCTGAATAATTATAGTACGAATTACTACAGAGAAATCTGCTGAGCCATCTCCACCAAAATAGCCAATAATTCCAGAATATACCCCCCTTTGTTGCAACTCTAATTTTGTAATAGCCTGCATGGACGCAATTTTTGGAGCGCCAGTCATGGAACCAGGTGGTAAAGAGCTGGTAATTAAGGCTAATGATGAGCTATTTTTTTGCGCTGAGATACTGGAAGACATATGGTGTAAATTACTGAAGCTATCAATGTCAAATAGGCTGTCAGTGGTAACAGAGTTAAGTTTTGCTAATTTACCTAAATCATTGCGCATTAAGTCAACTATCATTAAGTTCTCAGCTTGGTCTTTGCGGCTTTTCTTTAATTTTATTTTACTGTTTGAAGTGCGTTTAATAGTGCCCTTAATTGGTCTTGTATTAGCTAAACCTGACTTATCAATATTTATAAAGCGTTCGGGAGATGAAGAAATAACCTCAAAATCAGCTAATTTTAAATAGCTTGCATATGGAGCCGGGCTTTCTTTACATAAAGAGCTGAAAATAGCAAAATTATCCTGCCCTGAAATTTCGCCATAAAATTTTCTAGTTAAATTGGCTTGGTAATAACTACCTGCACTAATATCTTCTCTTATTTGTACAACTTTAGCTAAATATTCAGTGCGGCTTATATTAGAGCTAAGATTATTGATAGTAAAATGATGATCTTGTGGAACTAGCTCATTAATATCTAGGCTTGTGTTATTTACACTGTAATATTTCGCGATATTAGTGTTATGCTCAAAGATTATAAGATTTTTCGGTTTAAAAAACAGTAATTCATCGTTGTTCAAGTGACTCTTCTTTGCTATAGTTAATTTTTCTTGCTTCGCATGATTAAATTCATAAGCAAAATAACCAAACCACATATTTTCAACAACATCTTTAGACTCTGTTAAAGCTAATTCTAGCTCACTATTAGATGTAGTAAGCTTTTCTACGCCCCATGCTAAATAGCTTTTTGTGCCACTATATGAGTGCTTTGCACCAGAATATAAAAATGCTACATAGTCAGATTGTCTGTTTATAGCATTGGCTAGATTTAACGGGCTGTTAAAAGTTAATTTATGTCTAAATTTCACGGCAATTTACGCTTTTATTGCAAAACTTATAGCAGTTTTCCAGGAAGAGATATATTTTTTTCTGGTTTTTTCGCTAATTTTATTATGTGTATATTTTTGTTCAATTTTATGTAGTTTTCTAAGCTCTGCAAAGGATGTAAAGAAGCCAGTTTGCAGGCCAGCTAAATAAGCGGCGCCCATACTAGTAAGCTCTAGGTTATATGGTTTATAAACTTCCTTAGCTAAAATTTCGCAAAGAAACTGGTTAAACCAATTATTAGAAGCTATACCTCCATCTATATTTAAGCTATCTAAGCCAAAGCCTTCTTGTTTAAGTGCCGCACATAAGTCATGAGTTTGGTAAGCAATAGCTTCGAAAGTGGCGCGCAATAAATGTGCTTTGCTTGTATTATGACTTAAACCAATAATTACTCCTCTAGCTTTGTCTTGCCAATAGGGGGCTCCAAGTCCGGATAAAGCTGGCACCAAGTAAACTCCACCATTATCTTCTAATTGTGCCACCTCTTTTTCTGCATGAGCAAAATCAGAGTATAATTCTAATTTATCTTTAGCCCAATTTAAAGCAGAGCCAGCATAAAATACTGAGCCCTCTAGAGCATAAAAAACTTCATTTTTTTTGCTATATAAAATAGTAGTTAATAATTTGGCCTCAGATTTATGGATCTTTTTTCCAGTATTTACCATAATGAAGCAACCAGTGCCAAAAGTTGCCTTAGCATCCGCTTCATTAAAGCAACAATGACCAATTGTTGCTGCTTGTTGGTCACCTATAACTGAGCTTATAGCTAGCTCTTCGCCCAATATGCTAGGGCATAAAGTGCCATAATGATCCATAGAGTTTTTTACTTGAGGTAACATACAATGTTTCACGTGAAACATTTTGAGTAATTTAGCATCAAAATCCAGTTTTCTTAAGTCAAAAAGCATGGTTCTTGAAGCGTTGGAAGTGTCTGTTGCGTGAGTTTTTTTACCAGTTAAGTGATAAATTATAAAGCTATCAATGGTGCCAAGCGCATAATTTTCTAGGTTTTTATTCTTTAATTTATGCGTAATAAGCCACTTTATTTTGCTGGCAGAAAAATATGGGCTAGGGACTAAGCCAGTAATTTCAGTAATGTAATCTTGTTCTTTTTTAGTGAGTGATTTAAGCTCATTACCCGTCCGGCTATCTTGCCAGCTAATTGCATTATAAATTACTTTGCCAGTTTTTTTGTGCCAAATTAAAGTAGTTTCGCGTTGATTTGTAAGTCCAATAGTTAAGATGTTGCAATTTAATTTTAGCGCTTTGTGATAAACATCTTTTATGCAAAATATTACAGAGTTTAAAATTTCATCAGGGTCTTGTTCAACCCAGCCATCTTTTGGAGTTATTAGGGAGATAGATTTTCGCGCAGTGTAAATTATTTCTGCTTTTTGGTTAATAAGGTGCGCTTTAGTTGAGGTGGTTCCTTGGTCAATTGCTATAATTAGATCCATCTTGATTTGATTTTAAATTTTTTTGATAAAAGCTATATGCTAGAAGAAAATCTAAGCCAGAAAACTCTACATTACCTTGGCCATTATAATTGCCATTTACTCTAAATTGATTGCGTTTCCAATCATGATAGGTACTTGGTCTGGCATAAATAGGTAAAGGCTGTTTGCTTTCTAGCCAGCGTTTATTTTTGATGATATTAGTGAATTTTGTGGTTTTCACTCCTTCTCTTCCGGTATTAATGATTTCTAGATTATTAAGGCTTAAGGGAAAGCTGGCTAAAATATTTTTGCTATAATTTAAGCTTTGAGGACTATCTTGGAAGATGTCATAATAAAGCAAGTCATAGAAGATATTTTGCTCTTTCTTTAAATTTTGATATAACTTAGCAAAGATTTTTTTATAAACTTCGTCATTTGTAGCTTTTATAGAGGTGTATAATTTTAAATAATTTAGCCAATTAGACGAGGTAGAGGCAAGGTCCCAAAAGCCAAAAAGGCGTAGATAGGTGATTTTGTTTTTCTTGCGATATTTTTTGCGATAAAAATTATCTAATTTATCTTGTAGCGCTGCCTTGATCTTGTCATTGCTAACTAAAATATTTGCAACCTCAAAGAAGGCAAGACCAGTTAATTGTTTAGAGGGGTCTAATTTTGCCTTAAATTTGCCAAATTCAACTTCTGAACCATCGGGTTCTATTAATTCTAAGTTATTATTTAAAATATATTTAATGATGGTGGTATAATGTTTGGAGAGCATATTTTTAATTTTAGGCTCAGTAAAATTCTGATATGCAAGTAAATATGCAAAAGCTAATAAGCTATAACTATTAGTTGCAATTTGTTCGCTAGCAATGGTGAATGTATCACCTTTTTTAATAACATATCTGGGCAAATAGCCGTTAAAACCATCAAGATTCTCTAGATAATAAATTCCTTTGATAATATTATGTGCTAATTTCTGATATTGTTCTTCCTCAGTAGCCTGATAGCGCAGGGCTAAATAGCCAAGAAATAGTAACGACTCATCTATATGAGCTTCTATTTTGCTGCTATTTAAATGATGGTATCTTTTAACTAAATTAGGTTCAATTATAAAGTTTTTTTTAAATCTCTGATAAAAATATACTTCTTTTTCGGCCAGATTTAGTGAGGATGCCTCTTGGGCTCTTTGTGTGATATTTAGGTTCGAGGAAGAGACTTTCTGTGCTAAAATATTTTTGTCATATTTTGCTTCACCATGTAAGCAGCCAGAGAGTATTATGCTAAAAATTAAATATAAGCTGAATTTAGGCATTACTTTTAAGTTATAGTTATATTTAAGCGTAAGGCTTAATTTTCAATTGGCAAAAGTTAAATTATAAACAGTATGATTTAAGAAGTTTTAATAAATTTTGACAATTTTCTTGCTAAACTTATTTAATATCTAATTATTAACTAATAAGCACATCAAGTTTAAATTATGAAATTATATATATATGATCACTGCCCTTATTGTGTTAAAGCTAGAATGATTTTTGGTTTTAAGAATGTGAAGGTTGAATTAGTAACTTTGTTAAATGATGATGAGGCTTTGCCCATAAAGATGATAGGGCAAAAAATGGTGCCTATTTTAGCCACAGAAAATGGCGATTATATGGCTGAAAGCCTAGATATCATAAATCATATAGAGCAGAATTATGGTGCTAAAATTTTAACTGAACCAAAAGAGCTAGATATTGGTAAAATAGCAAATTGGCTAATTGAGATAAAAGAATATAGTTACAAGCTTGCGATGCCAGCTTGGCTTTTAGTTTCTGAGCGCAAGGGCTTCTTGGGTGAGTTTGCAACAAAGGGTTCTAGGGCTTATTTTCAACATAAAAAAGAGTTATATATAGGCTCTTTTGCGGCGCATAGAGCTGAGCAAGCCAGCTATATTAAGGAGGTAAATAAATTATTAGTTAAATTAGAAGATATTTTGCATAATAGTGAGTCAGTTTGTGCTAATTTGTCGTTAATGGATATTCATTTATATGCGGTAATTAGAAGTTTATCTATAATTAAAGATTTGGAATATGGACCAAAATTGACTGCATATCGCAAATTTATGGCAGATTTTGCTAAAGTAGAATTACATGATAAAATAGCAATTTAGCAAATGGATTTTTAGTTTAGCTGCATCCTGATAAAGATTTAAAGATAGTTGCTGTTCAGCAGCAAGGGCATGATAATCGTAGCTTTCGTTTAGGCCATAATTTACTAATTAGAATGGCTATAGCGCCACAATATGCAGGAAAAGTTAAATTAGAGTATGAATGGTTGCCAAAATTAGCTAAGAATATTTCATTAAAAATACCTAAAGCGGCTACATCTTGGGCAGTCTTCAGTTGCTTATCCATATAATTGGTCAATATATGAGTGATTGTAGGGTGAGTCTTTGAACTTAATTGAAAGAAATAAGTTAAATTTAGCGGAAATAGTCAAGCTATTGCTGATCTTATTAATGATTTACATGAAATTAACACCCAAAATGATCCTCCAGCTGGTAAGCATAATTTTTGCAGGGGAGCTGGGCTTAAGTTTTTTTATGCTGATGCTATAGTTAAGATCAAAAAATTTAGTACAAGCATAAACAGCCAGAAAGCAATATTTATCATGGAGCAAGCTTTAAAATCACAATGGGAAAAAAGCCAGTTTGGCTACATGGAGATTTAGCTATAGGAAATATATTGCTTAAAAATGGAAAAATAAATGCAATTATAGATTTTGGAGGTGTGGCAGTGGGTGATCCAGCTTGTGATTTAGCGTTATATTGGAATTTTTTAAGGGTAAATCTCAAGATCTATTTAAATCCAGATTATCTTTAGAGTAAGATGTTTGGGTAAGAGCAAGAGCTATGGTGTTATGGAAAGCAAGCTATAAGTTATTATCTATTAAAGCTAAGGATAATAAAGATTCTAAGCTTTGGTCTGCCATAATGGATGAAATCTTATTAGACTAACTATAGAAATTAAATGATTTCAATTGCTAAAGCGTGAATTTCAGTTAATTCTGCTTTAAGAATGCTGTTGATTTTACGATGTATTGCAACGCGTGAGAGCTGGTTAAATTCTGTTGCAGAAATTTTGATTCTAAAATGTGATTCACCCTCGCCAGAAAAGCCATTATGACCTGCATGTAAATGTGATTCATTAATTACCTCTAATGCGCTACAATTTAGCTGCTGAGTTAATTTTGTTTCAATAATATTTTGATACATTATAAGCTATTTAATAAATTCATAATTTGCGGATCTTCCCAATTTAAATAACCAGATACTTTTAAATGTGCATTTAAGTCACGATCAACTATCAAGGTTGTGGGTACGCCATAAGACATAACAGCTGCATAAGCTTTTAAACCCAAGTCTCTATATATTGCTAAATTATTAATATTATGCTCTTGATAAAACTCTTTTAATCGAGTTAAAGACACTGCGCTATCAATTGAGATTGGGATAATAGCCATATTTTCTTCGCCAAAAATTTCAATCATTTGATCAAATTGAGGTAATTCTTTAACGCATGGCTGGCACCAGGTTGCCCAAAAATTTATAATTAATACTTTGCCTTTATATTGCTCTATATTAATTAATTTATTATTCTCATCAGTGAAATTAAATAAAGGCAAAGGTTCGGGTGGGGAGATCCTACCAATTTCAGCTTTTGGAATATCGTAACTTTCTAGCTCGATTTTTTTAAAAAGCTTGTTATAAACTATGTAACCTGTAAAGGCTAAAATTATTGCAAAAAGTGAAATTATAGTAAAATTCTGTGATTCTTTAGCCATATTAAATTTTTACAGGAAATATAATTACTAAAATATAAATTATAAAGAAAAAAATGACTAAAGATTCAAAAGCAAACCCAATGTGGGGAGGGCATTTTTCAAAAGCACCTAGCCAGGTGATGGAAGATATTAATGCGTCAATAGCTTACGACCAGAAATTATATCAACAAGATATAAAGGGCTCAATAGCGCATGCTACCATGCTAGCTAGTTGCAAAATTATTACCAAGCAAGAAGCAGCAGAAATTATTACCGCCTTAGAGCAAATAAAAGAGGAAATTAGCACTGGTAAATTCGAGTTTAAAGCTGAATTAGAAGATATTCATATGAATATAGAAGCTAGATTAAAAGCTATTATAGGAGATGTGGCGGGTAAATTACATACCGCACGCTCCAGAAATGACCAAGTTGCTACTGATTTTAAATTATATGTAAAACAAGCAAATTCTGAAGTTATAATCTTACTGAAAGAATTAATTTCTGCTTTAATTAAACTGGCTGAGAAGAATCTTGAAACAATTATGCCAGGATATACTCACTTACAAGCCGCACAACCAGTAACTTTTGCGCATCATTTACATGCATATGTAGAAATGTTAGCTAGAGATTTATCACGCTATGAAGATGCAAATAACAGATTAAACCAGTCCCCCCTAGGAGCGGCGGCATTAGCTGGTACTTCTTTTCCAATTGATCGCCATAAAACGGCCAAATTATTAGGGTTTAAAGAGCCAACCAACAATTCTTTAGATAGTGTTTCTGATCGCGATTTTGCTTTAGATTTTTTGGCCAATACCTCTATAGCAATTAGTCATTTAAGTCGCTTTGCCGAAGAAATTATCATTTGGCTTAGTAAAGCTTACGATTTTATTAAATTGTCAGATAGCTTTACTACTGGTAGTTCAATAATGCCACAAAAGCGTAACCCAGATGCAGCAGAGTTGGTTAGAGGTAAAACTGGGCGTATATATGGTAATTTAATGTCTTTACTAACTACAATGAAGGCATTGCCACTTGCTTACAGTAAAGATATGCAAGAAGATAAAGAGCCTTTATTTGATAGTCATAATACTATTATAATAGCGTTAAAAGCTATGATAGGTATGGTTACAGATATGGAGGTAAAAGCAGAGAATCTGTTAAGTGCCACAGCGTCAGGTTTTATAACCGCTACAGACCTTGCTGATTATTTAGTGAGAAATTTCAAAGTTCCTTTTAGAGAGGCGCATCATATCACTGGCAAATTAGTCAAATTAGCAGAGCAAAATAAAGTGGATTTAGCAGATTTAAAACTTGAGGATATGCAAAAAATAGAGCCCAGAATTAAAGAAGACATTTATTCTGTTTTAACTGTAGAAAACTCGGTTAAATCAAGAAGCTCGTATGGAGGTACGGCACCATTGCAAGTTGAGGTGGCGTTAAAAGAGGCAAAAAAGAAATATGTTTAAATTTATCATTATATTATTAATTTTTAATATTATATCCTGTGGTAAAAAGGGTGTATTATATATACCAGAGCAGAAAAACATTAAGCAGCAAGAGGAAGTAAATGGATTATTTTAATTATAAAGAAAATATATTACATGCAGAAGATGTCGCAATTCCAGATATTGCCAAGCTAGTTGGTACTCCATTTTATTTATATTCGGCAAGCACATTTATTAGACATTATAAAGTTATGTCAGACGCCTTAAAGTTAAATAAAAAGCTAATTTGTTTTGCGGTAAAAGCTAACAGTAATATATCGATATTAAAACTTTTGGCAGAGCAAGGTGCTGGTGCCGATGTAGTTTCACAAGGAGAAATTTTTAGGGCTTTAAAAGCTGGAGTGCAAAGTAGTAAAATAGTTTTTTCAGGTGTGGGCAAAACCTCGACAGAAATAGCTTATGCTTTAGAGAAGGGTATTTTTCAGTTTAATGCAGAATCATGCGAAGAAATAGAGCAAATAAATCAAATAGCACAAGAAATGAACATGATAGCTCCAGTTGCTATTAGAGTGAATCCTAATGTTGGAGCTGGTGGTAATGAAAAAATCTCTACAGGCAAGAAGGGGGATAAATTTGGTATAGATTTAGATATGGCAGAAGAAGCGGTGAAGTTAGCATCTAAGGCCAAGCATGTTAACTTTAAGGGGTTATCTGTACATATTGGCTCACAAATTAACAATTTATCTGCTTTTGCCGCAGCTTTCAGAAAATTATTTGAATTTATACAAAAGCTAGAAGAAGCAAATTATGCATTAACTACTATAGATTTAGGTGGCGGTGTGGGAGTGCCATATGGTGATAATGAGACAATAGAACCAGTAAAATATGGTGAATTAATCAATCAATTAGTAGAAGAATTTAAACTAGAAGATAAAAAATTTATCTTTGAACCAGGTAGAATGATTGCCGCAAATGCTGGCATTTTAATTGGTTCAGTAAATTTTATTAAAAAAACTAAAGCAAAAGAATTCGCAATTATTGATGTTGGTATGAATGATTTAATGAGAACTGCTTTATATGATGCAAAGCATCAATTTGTTCCCGTAATCAAACATAGTAAAGGGCAAAAACTTTATGATTTTGTGGGTCCTGTTTGCGAAACTACAGATGTGTTTCATAAAGATCTACAATTTCAACTATTAGAAAGTGAAGATTTGATCGCCATACGCTCTGCTGGTGCATATGGTGCGGTTATGGCTAATGAATATAATACCAGACCTTTAATACCAGAAGTTCTGGTTACAGGCAGTGACTATAATGTTATTAGAAGAAGGCCTGATTACAATGAAATGATTAGCTTGGAATTATAGTTTATTTAGTATGGTAGTTTTTCTGTAGTTTTCTTTGTAGAGTTCTGCGGTGCATATTTAGTTGCGTGGCAGTTTTGCTAATATTAAAATTATTCTTTTCCAATATTTTTTGAATATTTTCCCATTCAAGTTTTTTTAGATTGGTTTTAGTAAAGCTCTCTATTTCATTTTGCTTGCCATCTAAAAATGCATTTAAAACCTCTTTAACGGAAGCTGGCTTTGTTAAAAAATTAAGAGCACCATTCTTAATAGCACTAACAGCAACGTTAATACTAGCATAGCCAGTTAGCATGACTATTTTGATATTATCGTCCTTGTCTTTTAGAGTTTCAATAAAATTTAGTGAAGAATTACCCGCAATATTTAAATCTAAGAGCGCATGTGTAAAATTATATTGCTCTAGCAAGCTACTTGCTTGTTCAATATTATATGCTGTGTAAGCAACAAAACCCTTTCGAATGAAGCCGGCTTTAAATAGTTGGGCTAAAGTTTCATCATCTTCTAAAATAAGTAATGTATTCATATTTTAATAGGTAAATCTATGGTAATAATTGCTGGCTTTAGCTTAGAAATTTTTAGTTTTGCGTTAATTTTTGCTAAAGTTAATTTGCTTAAATATAGCCCATAACCAGATTTATAATTCTTGCAAAAGCCCGCCCCATTATCACTAATTTGAATGGTTACTTTTTGTTTTTCGCTAATAATAACTACTTTAATATGGTTAGCCCCTGCATTGAGTGAATTATCAAATAAATTATATAATGCATAAGCAATATCATCGCTGTAAATTATATGATAATTACTTTCTATTTTTGACGAAATTGTAATTTTACAGCTAGGAAAATAATTTTCCCATTTGGCGCAAATATCTAAAAGCACTTCGTTTAAGAGGTGTTTTTTATTACTATCTGCTTTATTGCTATATTTAACTACATCATTAATTATATTATTAGCTCGCTTTACTTGCTCTTTTAATCTTGTGAAATTCTTCTTTGGCGTAATTTTTTCAGCTAATTCAGCACCGATTAACTCTATAGAATTAAGCGGTGTTCTTAACTGGTGCGCTGTGTTAGCTGCAAGTAAACCAAGATATTTTAAATGATAATCTTGTGCTACTAAATATTCTTTCTGGCGTAAATTTCTAACTAATAAATAAATAAAAAAACTAGCGGTTAAAGCAACCAAGATAAAAGATACAAGCATGCCAAATAGATGAAATTTATAGAAAATTAAGGGAGGCGTATTGGTTGTAAATTGGAATGGAATATAAAAGAAATATAAACAGCTATAAAAGAAGATGGCATATATAATTAGGCTAATACCCATAAAATTAGGTAGCATTATAACAGATAAAATAATGGGTAAGATATATAAAGAAATAAAGGGGTTATTGATGCCACCTGCAATAAAAATATGAGCGGTAAATATAGCTATGTCAAAAAATAAGAAAATAAGTAATTTATTACTAATCCTAGTTTGTTTCTCAATGATTACCATTTCATGGTCTGAGATGATGAATTTTGAAGAAGACTTTTCAGATATAAACTTCAGATACAGTTTTGGACTTGGGATAGTCAAACAAGAGCAAA
>JABIRX010000007.1 GCA_018667735.1 Alphaproteobacteria bacterium
AAACAAAGCAAAAGCCTATTATAATAGAATGCGCCCTATGTAAGAATGGTGAAATATATCGTGAAATTCCAACAAAATTTAAAACATATAATTACATGGTAATGGCATTAAAAAGTAAAGGAAATGCCCTCGCTTACATGACAGAAGATTTAAGAAAACTGTCGCTTATAGAAAAAAACTCCTTATTTAAGATAGCAATTGAGCAAAATGGACAATCTTTAAGATATATTGCCGAAGAACAAAAATCAGCAGAATTATGCGCATTAGCAATAAAACAAGATCCAACCGCAATATTATATGTACCTAAAAAGCATATTAATGAAGATAGTTATAGTGAATTGGTTGCTAAATATGGTACATTATTGAACTTTACACCAGATGAATTAAAAACTCCTAAGCTCTGCTCTATGGCCGTAGAAAATGATCCAATTGCACTTAAATATGTACCTGATCAATTTATTAATCTTCAACTAATAACAACAGCTCTTAAGCAAATAGATGCAAAAGGAAATTTTGAACTATTAAGTAAAATAGACTTTACAGAATTAAAGAAAATTGCAGAGCAAAATACAACTTTAACAGAAGGTAAAACTACTAAACAAAACTTAGCAATTAGAACATCTATAATAGAAGAGTTAATAGCAAGTGGAAGAAAGGATAAAGAAAAAAGTTTTCCCAAAAAAGCTAAAAATAAAGAAAAAGCAGATATTACTATATAATCTATGGCTAAAATTATTTGAGCTTAGATTTTCTCTCTAATTCAATAATTTTAGCATATTTTGTTAGGCGTGAAAAAGCATAAAAACAACTCTCAATATAACCCTCGATACCATATAAGAAATATCTTCTGATAAAATAATGCTTAGTGAAAGCAAAAAATAATATAAAAATAATTTTAAAACAGTTAGGTTTCTTACCTAATTTAAAACTATTTACTGCCTGAAAATCACTGTAAAAATTTAACTTATCTATCTGGTGTCTATAAGATCTGAATGATTTGTGAATTAAATAACTATCTAAATAAGCTAAGTTCTGACTCTCTGTAATCACAGAGTCATGAACTTCACTTACCCTATATGCGCAAAAATTTTTATTATATAATCTTAAGTAATATTTTTTACGCCCATAAAATTTAGGGTTATTCACAAAATGTGGTATTTCTACTATTTTAAGCCAAAAACCATCATGTTGCTCATGTTGATAATTTTTAAATAACTTCCTTATTTCAACTGCTAATTCTTTACTTACTATCTCATCTGCATCAATATTTAAAATCCAATCATTTTTACATAATGATTCTGCATAGCTTTTTTGCTGACCAAAACCTTCCCATTTTTTATATTTTATTTTTTTAGTATATTTTTTTGCAAGCTCTAATGTATGGTCTGTGCTACCTGAATCAACAATTATAATTTCATCTGCCAAATCTTTTACACTCTCAAGTGCAGCAACCAATCTTTCCTCTTCATTCTTAGTAATTATGAATACTGATATTGGTAGTTTAGTTTTTTTTAGGTTATCCATAATTCTTAATCTTTAAAAACATAAAACATATCACAAGTTTTTTCATTATGCGAAGTATCATAAACTTTAGTATATAAATCATCTCCAGTCATACACAAATATGATGTTGAGACTGTGTACCAACCCTTTCTTGCATTTATATCCCCCAATAATGGATGTCCATCATCAAATTTTAAATCTATTTTATATAGTTGTGAGGGGGTAAACAAACCAAATTCTGCATCTGCTTCATGCAAAGAAACTGTACCATAAAATATTTTCATGCGTGGATATCTAGTGCTTGCATGACTACTATAACTATACCATGATTCTGAGGGTAAAAATAAAGCATGGTAAATTTTAGATCTGTATAAGTTATTTCCATCACTATATGGCTCATCTATGTGTTTATAACCAAAATAATATTCATCACCGTCATGTGGAGACCCAAGTAAACCAGCTAATTGCAAGTGCAACCACACCATATAACCCTCACCATAACAACATGAAATAAGACTTATATCCCAATTATTGTCACCATCTCCATTACAACCAGATCTGTCTGAAGTTCCATAACCAGAATCAATCAATTCATCTGTACATGTTGGTAAAGTTGAATTAAATAATTTACCAGCATTTGGAAAATCACCCGGTAAATAATCATAAATTAACTTAAAATTATTAATCTTTTCTCTAATTTGCACTATCTCTGTGTAAAATGCTTTCTGTTCCAGATTAGATTTTAAAGATCTAGCTGAAAGAATCGCAGAAAGTAATATAGCTATAGTGATAATAGTTATGGAAAGCTCTAATAAAGTAAATGCTTTAGGGTTTAAATTTTGATATGAGCTTTTCATATGGTTTTATTTTTAACTTATAAGCTTGACCAAAAAAAACAACATTTTTAATGATAACTTAAAATTAAATAGATGGTGGAGATAAGCGGATTCGAACCGCTGACCTCCTGCTTGCAAAGCAGATGCTCTACCAACTGAGCTATATCCCCATCGAAATTTTTATAGAGCTAATTTATAAAATAGTCAAGTAACTATATCTTCAAAAATATTTTCTTACTTTTTTTCAGTTCTTAATGGTTTTTTATCAATATATGGGTTAGAGGTTTTTTTAAATATCAATCTTGGATTAACACCAGAAAAATTAAAAGACTCTACTAATGATTTTTTAAGATATCTAATATATGAATCTGAAATTTTATCTGGATAATTTGCCGTAACTACAAAAGTTGGTGGTCTAGATTTTATTTGCGTAATATACTTTAATCTTAACTCTTTTCCACGATATAAAGGTGGCCTATGTTCATTAATAACATATTTTAACCACCTATTTAATGTGTTAGTTGCAATACGTAAATTCCAGTTTTTATATACTTGCAAAACATCTTCTATAACACTAAATATATTAATTTTTTGCTTTGCTGAAATAGTTAAAATTTTCAGCTCCTTATTTTGCGGTACATATTTACCTATCTGATACTGAATTTCCTCTTTTGTCTTTATCAAATCCTCTTTACTTAGTAGGTCTATTTTATTTAAAACAATAATTAATGCCCTACCCTCATCTATAACATGTGAAGCTATATTCACATCTTGCCTTTCTAACTTATTTTGAGTTGCATCAAATAATAAAACACATACCTCCGAAAAGCGTACCGCCTTTAATGAATCTTCATAACTTAATTTTTCTATCTTCTCTTTTACTCTTGTTCTTTTTCTAATACCAGCTGTGTCAATTAAAGTAATTTTTTGCTTTTTGTAATGCCATGATATTTCTATAGAATCTCTTGTGGTGCCACTTTCATCACAAGTAATTAATCTATCTTCGTCTAGGAAACTATTTATTAAAGTTGACTTACCAACATTAGGCTTGCCAATTATAGTAATTTTAATTGCTTTGTCCTTCGTATCCTCCTTCAGCAAATCAGCATAAATCTTTTGATATTTGAAATAATGAGCTGATAATTGTGCATATAATTCATCGTAACCTATACGATGCTCAGCCGATAAATATATAACCTCATCGAAACCTGTTCGGTAAATGTCATTATTAGTAATATTCTTCTTTCTAATTTCTGATTTATTTACTATTAAAACTAAATCCTTAGATTTTTTTCTTAAATATGATATAAACTCATGATCTAATGTAACCAAACCATCTTTAGCATCAAAAACTAACAATAACAAATCAGCAGCTTCAACCGCCAAATCAATTTGTTTTGCTATATCTTTCTCTAAGACATTACCTTTATACCCCTCAAACCCTGCGGTATCTATTAATTTAAAGCGCAAATCTGAGATTTTAGCTATAGCTTCTTTTCTATCCCTAGTTACACCTGGCATGTCATATACGATAGCAGATTTCTTGCCAACTAAGCTATTAAAGATTGTTGACTTACCCACATTAGGCCTACCAACTATAGATACAGTGAACATAATTACTCTATTATATATATTTTTCCTTTATTATCAGACAAATAAATTTTGTTATTAATTATCACAGCCTGATGATTGATGTTCTTAGGTATTTTTATTTTATTTATTAACTCTCCATTATTAAAATTAAAAGTTAAAATCCTACCTTTATTACTAGTAACAAACAACTTATTACCAGCAATAATTGGGCCATAAAAGAAACTATTATCTTTATCCTTAATATAAGGCTTTAATTTCTCTACCCATTTTACCTTTCCTGATTTAGTTGAAATAGCAATTAAATTGTAATTCTTATCTATTACAAATGATAAATCCTTGGTTATCCATGGCCTGTTATTAACTGAAGAAATTTTTATATCCCAGTTTTTTATACCAGATAATAACTTATAGGAAGCCAGGTACCCACTACTTGATATTGCAAATATGTCATCTTCATATAAAACTGGCGTAGTGTTAATATCACTAAAATCGTAACTTTCTGACTCTGGGTTAATATCACCCAGATTATCTTGCCATAGAACTTTGCCTTCAATTTTATCCAATAAAATCAAGTCTCCATTACTATTTCCTGTAACTAATATACCATTCTTTTCGACAAATGATGCAGAACCATATTGAGAGGAATCCTTACTTAAAAACTCTTGAATCCAAATTCGATTCTTATTTGCTATATTGTAAGCTAAAATTTTATTACTTATAGTGTTAACATAAACTATGTCATCAGATATAAATGGCTTTGACCTTGAAATAAAACCTAAATTCTTTTTCCATAACAAATCTCCTTGCTTTGCGTCAATTACATATAAGAAATTACTGCCAATAGTTACAAATAATTTTCCTTTGTAATATGTTACACCACCTTTAAGCAAGTTGTATTCTTCATGCTTATCTTCTAAAGTTAACTTCCATAAAGGTAGCTTCTTTTCTAGATCATAAGCTATTAAATTAGACTTAAAATCATAATAATAAATGATATTGTTTATGATCTCAATTTCAACAAAAAAAGGCAATTTGCTCTTTGCCCTACTCAATTTAATAGACTTTTTTCTATATTTATCTTTCTTATCCTTCTGATAAAAAATATTACCAATGTTACCTGAAAGCAAAGAGTTATTAAACTGATCGCTCTCTAAGTTTGGTAAGAAAAATTTATCCGCCAAAATATTATCTATTGCTAAAACATCACCAGAATTTATTAAAACATTATGTGCCTTACTTAAATCACTTGTTTTTTTGGAGCATGAAAAGATAGTAAAGGACAGAATTACTATTATAGATTTTAAAAAATTATTATAAGTCACTATCTTTTAATAACCTTAATAAATTTAGTGCAAAATTCTTACTAGTCTCACTTGCATCACTTGCCGTAGTAATTTTATTTAGCTCGTTTTTTGCTTCTGTTATTTTTTTTTGTTCTATAAAACCTAACGCTCTAATTTCTAATATTTGATAATAGAAAATATTGCCTAAATTTATATTATTAACTATTTCTAGATCATGCTTATCGCTGGATGGGTAGTTATAAATTATATAGTTTAACATTAGCTCTGCATAATCTTTAGTTGCCTTAGCTATATTTTGCTCTTTGAATATTGCATAAAATATGTCATATGATTTTGATATTTCCTGTTTTTTTAAATAAAATTCCGCAAGTTTTAATTTTGCCAAATCTTTATGGTGCTTCTTAGAATTATTGTTAAATAGTTCTGCTAAGTTTAAAAATTTCTCATCATTTAAACTGTCTAAATACTTATCTAGATTAAATAAACTGGTAGTTGAAACTATCTGATTTTTCTTTTCATGATCATGCTTTATTAAAAAAAATAACAACAGAATTATGATTATTATAATTGAAGAAAAAAAATATTTCCCATAGTTTTTTAGGATATTTTGATATTTTGTTTTAATCAGGTCACTCCTGATATCATCAAATAAGTCTGACATTGCAAATTAGTTAATTTAATTACTACTTATCTAACCTATTATAGACCTTCATGTAAAGAGATTTTAAATTATTTATAAATGAATTAATTTGAAAAAGATCATATTTACCTGTTACTTTATCAAAATCACCTTCCAAACTATGCGTTAGAGTCAAAGCTGTTTTTTCTATACCTTTTCTTGACTGATATTGCGCAACAAATTTAATTATTGAGTTAATTTTAATTAATTTATTAACTAAATCAATTTTTCCTGCTGTAGCCGCTTCTAAACCTGGCATCGATAATTTAATATTATTTATCAGAACAATTCCATTTACTATATTTAACTCACCATTAGTTGAGTTAAAATTGGTGCTACCTAATCTAATCTCCTCTGAAAGTGGTTGATTAAACTTACTCTTTGGGTCAACACTCATATCTGCAACGTCTTGAATTATTTTTGGTATAGCTAACTTATCAACAGTTAAATTAGCAACATAATATTTGTTTTTAGACTTGATTTGCTTAATCATTATGTGAGGAGTATTTCCATATGTTTGTAAGTTTCCTGCAACATTAGATAAAGCATTAATATTGTCTATATTGAAGAAAAATGCTAAGAAGTTACCAATGTTAAATCTTTCAAAATTATATGTTAAGATAAGCTGAGGCAAACCATCCATAATAAAATTACCATCTATCTTAAATGAACCCTCATCAATTTTACCAGATACTTCCTCTAGCTTTAAAATATTATTTTTAACAGACAAATTAAATATGGTGTCTTTAACTGCTAACTCGTGATATTTTAAATGTTTAAATTTAGAAGTTAAATTAAAGTCCATATTTTCAAAATTAGGAAATAAAATTAACTCTTTAGACCAAGAAGAGTTTTTGTTTTGGTAACCATCGCTGTAATTAAATAAGGCTAAATCAGCTTTATTAGCATCTATGTTTATATTTAAAAATGGTTCACTATCGTTTAAGCTAATTAAAAAGCTTGTATTTATATCAT